>CAJWEF010000007.1 GCA_913031305.1 uncultured Acidiferrobacteraceae bacterium | reverse complement strand
CGCGACCTTTGGAATCTGGTCCGCGAAAAAATGCTTGAGGTGGCTGGTATGAGTAAGCCCGCGCAATAGTGTTTGTTGCACGATGGCACCGCGCTGTGCGGCCAAGCTATTGGCAGATATCTGCCAATAGCTTGTGTGACAGACGGCACCAGCCGAATTTTGGGTAACCCGGTTAAGCTGATTCAAGACTAGCGTTTGTGTCACCAGCATGGCACTGACTTTCATGGCAATCGTGGTTAAGGCCGCGATGTCGAACCGATCCGCTGATGATGTGCCCGGCATCCGCTTTGTCGCGACCGCCAGGGCTTGTGCGTTGGTGATGTCGAATGGGCTAAGGCTGGGGCTCGGATGGACACACACGACACGAGCTTGGCCACACTATCTACCGCAGGTTAGCGCCGCTCAGGAAAGTTTCTGATCCTGCTTGGCGCAAACCGTCGTTCGCGAACGATGTTCAGGGGCGCTACTGCCACAGTTGTGGTCGTTCGTAATCATGCTTTTTCATTAATTTAAGGAGACATCATATGTATGGGTTCAGCACATCGTTTAATGGTTCAGTTGAAGAAGCGGTCAATGCCGTGACCAGCGCGCTGGCTGACGAGGGTTTCGGGGTATTGACCGAGATCGATGTTCAGGCGACCTTGAAAAAGAAATTGGATATCGATCGTACCGCCTACCGGATCCTGGGAGCCTGTAATCCGCAACTGGCAAACCAGGCGCTGGAAGCCGATCCGGATATTGGTCTGCTGCTGCCGTGTAATGTGATTGTCAGGGAAGAAACTGACGGATCCACCACGGTAGGCTTTATCGAACCGACAGTGATGTTGGGGGTCACCGGCCGAAGCGATATTGCGCCGCTGGCAAACGAGGTGAAGTCCCGCCTTGAGCGGGTCCGTGACGCTTTGGCGACGTAAAGGGCCGCGCTCATCGGGCCTCGATGGCATTGACTCAGCCGAATTTCAGGCTTTTATCGGAACGCGGCCTGGTATCTTGAATAACCCTTGGGGGAGGAACCTTCAAGGCGGGGAAATAAAAAAGGCGCCCAAGGGCGCCTTTTTTGTATCGCAAAGATGGCTTCGCACAAATCAGACAAATAGATTGATATTGGATTCGCCAGCATGCTCGAAATAGGTTGCCGCCCCGCCCAGATCGATCTCGTCGATCAGATCCTCGTGCTTAATATCAAAAAGATCAATCGTCATCTGGCAGCCGATCATTTTGACATCCGCTTCCAGGCACAGGTTACGTAGTTCGGCCACGGTGGCTACACCTTTGGTTTTGATGGTGTTTTTCATCATGCCGGTCATCATGGCCTGCATTCCCGGGATTGCCGTACCCAGTACAGGGAACCACTTGTCCATTGCCATGGGCATAGGCATACCCGGGTTACCCAGCGGGCTGACTGAAAGGCTGAGATCCTTTTTCAGTAACTGCAGTCCATAGAAGGTAAAGAACATGGTCACGTTGTATCCCAGCGCTGCTGCAGTAGAGGACAGAATAAAAGGGGGATAGGCCCAGTCAAGGGTGCCCTTGGTTGCAATAATAGTCAGACTTTTTTCACTCATAAGAAAACCTCCGAGAAGTTGTAAGGCGCCAGCAAGGTCTGTTGCCAGCAGGCACCCCCACGGTCAGGCAGGCCGTTTGATTTAGTCGCTTTTTTTCAAGAAAAAGTGGAACTCGCCGTTAACCTCCGATGAGTCCAGAAGTTGGTTGCCGGTTTGTGTGGCAAAGGCCTGAAAATCCTTTACCGATCCGGGATCGGTTGACATGATTTTGAGTACTTCACCGGCCGCCATACCGTTCAGCGTCTTCTTGGCGCGCAATATTGGCAGCGGGCAGTTCAATCCACGGGCGTCGAGTTCCTGGTTGGAGTCGGGCATAGCTTTGTTTCCTCACGGTTGCAGTAGATTCAGTGACATCCGTTCAGCGCTGATCTTTGTTGGCCGGTCGCATACCCGGTGGAGCTGGGGTAACTGACTGAACGATGTTCCCATAACCAGAAGGGTCGCTTTGCAGTCCGCGGCCCCGATCAAGAACAGCAGTTTAGGGAACGGGGTGATACACAATATATTAGTAGATAACCAAATTTTAAAACATATTCCAATGCAAAGTACAAATTCTTTTTGGTTTTGCCCGAAATCTCAGGCCTGGCCCAGTCGTTGCCGGATCGCTGCAAGCTCCAGGCAAAGGGTAAAAATCCCCATGGCCTGGTGAATATCCTCGAGCGGAGGGAAAGTGGGCGCTAGGCGTATATTTGCGTTCCTTGGGTCGAGACGGTAGGCAAAGGGCGCCCCCGCAGGGGTGAGTTTCACCCCAGCCTGCGCTGCCATTTCAACTACTGTTCGGGCGCATCCATCGGGCCCATCGACACTGACAAAGTAGCCCCCGGCTGGGTTAGACCAGGTTGCGATGCCCTTTTTGCCAAGATCGCGCTCAAGAATTTCCTGGACCAGTGCAAATTTGGGCTTGAGAATCTCGGCGTGACGGGCCATATGAGCGCGAAGTCCATCGATATCGCCAAGAAACGCCAAGTGGCGTAACTGGTTAATTTTGTCCGGGCCAATAGTCTGAACGGCCAGATGGCGGCGGGTATCGTCAAGGTTGGCGGCACTGGCGGCCATCGCTGCGATACCAGAGCCGGCCAGCGTCATCTTTGAGGTCGAAGCGAACATCAGTACTCGGTCCGGATTACCCGCGTCACGACATTCGCTCAGGATATCCGGTACCGGCGTACGTTTTTCGCTCAGGTGGTGTTCGGCGTAGGCATTGTCCCAGAAGATGCGAAAGTCCGGTGCAGCTGTCATCCGAGCAAGCCGTCTTGCCACAGCCTTACTGTAGGTAATCCCCGTGGGATTACTGTAACGGGGTACACACCAGATTCCTTTTACTGACGGGTCGGCCCCAAGCGCTTCAACCCGGTCCATATCAGGCCCTTCGTCGGTCATATCGACATTGAGCAATTCGAATCCCAGGTGGCTGGTGATCTCGAAATGGCGATCATAGCCAGGCGCCGGGCACAAAAAGCGCACAGTACCCTGTTGACCCCAGGGTTTGTCGCCGCCGGGCACGCCGAAAAGAACGCCTCGGGCAACGCTGTCATACATCAGGGTCAAACTGCTACTACCGCCGACAATGACATCTTGAGCCTGGCACTCAAGAATGGCAGCAAACAGGGCTTTTAGGCCGGGCAGTCCGTCGATACCTCCGTAGTTGCGACAGTCAGTATTGTGTGGATCACGGAAGTTACCCAAGCCGGGTAGCGAGAGGAGTTCCCCGGCTAGGTCAAGTTGTTCGGGGGCAGGTTTGCCACGTGTCATATCGTGTGACAGGCCGGCATCGCAGGCAGTTGCGAACTGCGCCTGCAGTTGTTGCTCACGCTCTTTCAATTGTTCATCGCTGAATGTTTGCAGCATAGGACTCTCCACATCATGCACCCAGGCCATCGGGCGTGTATTTGTAACTGAGGGCCGATCTGATCCAGCCACACGCCCGGTGATTCTAAAGCTCGGCCGCGTTGAAACCAAATCCCGCCTGACAGGGGCTTTGTTAAACTAACGTGGTGAACAGGACGGGGTTTAAAACTGGGTGGTGCCGTCTGTCCTTCGGGCTGTTCGTTGTTTTGTCCCTGGCGAGTACCGGCACGGTCGGTGAGGTGAACTTAGCATCATCTCTCGGGGATACCCGCGTGGGTATCGTCACTACCCCTGAAGAACAATCGATGGGCCGTCAGTTTATCGCTTCAGCGCGCCAGCAGATGCGTTTCATAGATGACCCGCTGCTACTGGATTACATACAGGGCCTGGGTCAGCGATTGACCACTGATCTTGAAGGCGATGCCGACAGCCTGCGGTTTTTCCTGATTGATAACAAACTTATCAATGCTTTCGCTGGCCCTGGTGGGCGGCTCGCTGTTTTTACCGGGCTGGTTCTGGCAACGCAAAACGAGGCTGAACTGGCTTCCGTGATGGCTCATGAGTTGGCCCATGTGGCGCAGCGCCATCTGCCACGGATGATGGATCGGGCGCGCCAGCGCCAGTTGCCAACGACAGCGGGTATTATCGCGGCGATCTTGCTGGGCGGCCAGGTCGGTGCAGCTGCGATGGCGGCAACCAGCGGCGCGGCGCTTTCTGATCAGTTGCGTTACAACCGTGAATTTGAGCGTGAAGCCGACGCACTGGGGCTGATGATCCTTACCAAGGCAGGTTATCCCGCTGCGGCTATGATGGATTTTTTGGGGCGACTGGATCAGGAGAACCGGCTCCAGGCCGTTGGTGCACCGGAGTACCTCAGAACGCATCCGCTGACCCAGAACCGCCTGGCGTTAGTAGAGGGGCGCCTTCGGCAATACCCGCGATTCTCTGTTGCGCCCTCGCTTGATTATTACCATGCGCGCACGAGAATTCGTGCGGTTTTCGCTGAAGAGGCTGAAAAATCGGCGGCCGCCTTCGCCCACGAAGTGCACTCGACGGATGCTCTAGTAGCAAGGGCTGCACGTTATGGCCTGGTGCTGTCCCAGGTACGGCTGGGGGATCACCAAAGTGCGATTGAAAATGCCAGGCATCTAGTGGCGGATTACTCGGATTACCCGCCTTATCAGGCCGCTCTTGCCCAGGCCCTGCTTGCGAGCGGCTCTGCAGATGAGGCCGTGTCTGTACTGCAGTTATTGGCCGAGTCAGATCGGCGATCACCTGCCATGGCGTACTACCTGGCCGATACCCTGATGAAAGCTGGTAAATTTGTCGATGCGCACTCGGTATTGCGTGGCGCTTTAAGGGAGGCGCCAAGACAGGCTGAACTTTATCGGCTGTTGGCCCGCGTTGAAGGGGAAACCGGTCACCCGGAACGATCGTTTCAGGCCCTGGCTGAGTATCACTACTGGCGTGATGAATACGATCAGGCACTCACACAGTTAGAAACTGCCGCCAGCTACGGCACAGGTAGCGCCTATCTTGAGGCCAGCATCAGCGCACGAATAAAGGAAATTAAAACGCAGATGATGCGCGATGGAACGCGCTAAGCGGCGGCGAAACATTAAAACTCATTGAATCAATTAACGCTGTTAGAAGATTTAACTAGGGGGTCAACAAGACATTTCGATAAAAGGATAAGGCGCGCACAAAACTGGATTTCGGCCACTACTAGGCCCAAAGTGAGCAATATTTCATTAGCAAGAGCCTGATTGAAAAGGCCTACTAGGCCATACATAAGAATATTCGATAATTTAGAATATCATCAATCCTTGATAATCCCACCGAACTTGAGTTAAATGCGACGCTCACATCCTGATGCTTTTTCCAGGGCCGTCAGGACTCAAGAAATATATAGTGTTCCGTGCTCTGGCAGGTGCGGCACAAGCAACCGGAGGATAGCCATGCTCAAACTGAAGACTGCACTGGTCGCTTTTGGCGCAGCGATCGTACTTGCGGCAACAGCTGGATATGGCCCAGCTGCACAAGCTGGTGGTGACTGGCCCACAGATGAGGAGTGCAAGACGGTTGCCAAGGACGCAGATACCATCGTCAAGGGCTGGTGCGCGGCAATCAATCGAAAGGGCGGCAACTGCCTTGCCTGTCACCAGGCGACTATTAGCCCCTGGCCCGAAGGTTTCCCACCGGGCGGCAATATCGCACCACCGCTGGTTGCAATGGCAGCTCGGTTTCCCGACCGCGCCGCGCTTCGTGCCCAGGTATGGGACGCTACCGTGGTAAACCCCACTACTTCGATGCCGCCGTTCGGCCGACATAAGTTGGTTAGCGAAGAGGATATCGACAACATCGTGGACTGGCTGCTCTCTATTTAGACCACAGCAACCCGTAGCTAGATGAATGCTCCGGCGATTAAATCAGACACATCTTGAAAAAAAGAGGATAGGCAACACTTATGAAACGCAGAATTTTTCTTAAAGGCTCTATGGCCGCGGGCGCGATCGCCGTGGCAGCGGGTGCTGGGCTGCTCGCCCCGGCGCGAGTTCTCGCGGCCACCTGGCCTAAGGCCGCATTCACGGCTAAGAGTGAAGCGGATGCGCTGAACGCCTTCTTTGGTTCAGCGGATGCCCAAGACAGTGGCGACGTCACCCTTAAGGCGCCGCTGCAGGCCGAAAACGGTGCCGTGGTGCCGATCAAGGTGTCGACCTCCCTTGCGGACGTCGAGGCGATCGCAGTCGTAGTTGCGAAAAACCCTTCCCCGTTCGTCACCTCGTTACAAATGGCTGCTGGCAGTGCCGGCGGTATGTTCAGTGCCCGCATCAAGATGGGTCAGACCTCCCCAGTCAACTGCTACGTTAAAGCGGGTGGCAAGGTGTACAAGACCTCTCAGGAGATCAAAGTCACCGTTGGCGGTTGCGGCGGTTAACCCGACAGAATTCAGCAGGAGATCACTAAGATGGCATCTACTAAGATGAAGATCAAGAAGAACAAGACCGGCGGTCGCGATGTGATGGTGCTTGCCAAGCACCCCATGGAAACGGGTCTGCGCAAGGACAAGAAAACAGGTGAGAAGATACCCGCGCACTATATCCAGACCATGGATTTTGCCCTAAACGGTACAGTAGTCGCTCAGGCCAATCTGGGCGGCGGCGTGTCCAAGAATCCGCTCATTGGCACGACCGTTGCCGATGCCAAGTCTGGTGACACGATCAGTGTCAATTGGACCGACAACAAGGGCGAGGGCGGGGGTGCCGAAAAGGCAGTTAAGTAAACATAAAGCGTACCCAGTGTTGTCGGCCGCGGTGCCGGCAGCTCAATACTGAGGAGGGGACTGATGAAAAAATTGGTATCACTGGCAGTCGGCATGGGCATGGCAGTACTGACTGCCTCGACTGCCCAGGCGATTTCCGAGGCTGAAATTAACAACGACATCGCTGAGTTTCAGGGCTTTTTCCTGAAGCGTTTTCCGGGCGTAGCGCTGGAAGATTATGTCGATGGGGTTAACGCGTTGCCACAGTACGCGCATCGGCGGGCTAACTGGGAATTGATGATGGATTTCCCTCCGTATGAGCCCGAGATGGAAAAGGCTGAGGAGGAATGGTCTAAGGCTTTTGCCAATGGCAAAGGCTTTGATGACTGTAATCTGGCGCCGGCAAATACCTACCCGGTATACGATGAGGCGAGCGATGATCTGCGCACCCTGGTGGCCGATCTGAACGCGTGTTTGAAGGCTAATGGTGAAAAGCCGATAAAGAATGTCAAGCGCGGCAAAATGGCGCGACTCATTGCCCACTACAAGTCGCAATTCAACGACGAGCCGATGGCGGTAGATTTCTCGGCAGCTGGCGCACAGGCCTGGTATGAAAAGGGCCGCCAGTTCTACTGGGCCAAGCGCGGTCAGTTGAACTTCTCCTGCGCAAACTGCCACGTCCAGAACGCTGGCAACAGCATCCGTGGCGACGTGTTGAGCGCGGGTCTGGGCCATGGCGTGGGCTTTCCGGTCTACCGAACCAAGTGGGCTGTAGCTGGAAAACCTTGGGGAACGATGCACCGGCGTTACGGCGGTTGTAACAAGCAGGTCCGGGCGTCTCCGTTCAAAGCTCAGGGCACCGAGTACAAGGCGCTGGAGTATTACGAGGCCATCATGAACACCGGCGTACCGCTCAAGGTGCCGAGCCAGCGCCAATAACGCAAGACGCCTTATCTGGCCCGAGTTTGGAATGCTGACACGACACAGCACGACGCGCGCCAGAACAACAACTGAAAAAAACCTGGCCCTTGCGGCCAGGTTTTTTTTACCCGGACCCCAGAAACAACGCCTGTGTATCACCGTTTGCGAGTTAGTGGAACACTATAATGCTTAGACGACATAAGCCCCGATTTCCTGGTGCGACCCTTGGAGCCCCCTTCCATAGGGTGCAGCAAAGAAGCAACTGAAGGAGTAGCGCTATGAGTTTGACCCGACGTGAGTTTATGCGTTTACTTGCCGCAGCCAGCGCTGCTGGTATGGCTGTCAATGGCCGTAGCGCTTCTGCCCAGGCTACGGACTACGACGTGCCTACCTTTGGCAATCTGTCGCTGCTGCATTTTACCGACTGTCATGCACAGTTGATGCCTGTACATTTTCGTGAACCCAATTTCAATATTGGTATCGGTAAAGCTTTTGGCCAACCGCCGCACGTGGTGGGCGAGCGCTTTTTAGAGTATTTTTCTATCCCGGCAGGATCGGCCAATGCGTATGCCTACACCTGTCTGGATTTTGAGGTTGCTGCCCAAAAGTATGGCAAGGTGGGCGGGTTCGCCCATCTGGCGACGCTGGTCAAACGGTTACGCGCGTCACGGCCAAACAGCCTACTACTCGATGGCGGTGATACCTGGCAAGGATCTGCGACTTCGCTGTGGACCAAGGGACAGGATATGGTTGATGCCTGCAAGTTGCTGGGCGTTGACATCATGACTGGGCACTGGGAGTTCACCTACGGCATGGACCGGGTTCGCGAGATTATTGAGCGCGAACTGCCCCCGATCGAGTTTCTGGCACAGAATATTATGCTGACCGAGGATGCGTCCTTTGACGGTAAGCCGGCCTTTGACGAGGATTCCGGACGGGTGTTCAAGCCCTACAGCATGCGTGAGATGAACGGCATCCCGGTCGCTATTATCGGCCAAGCCTTCCCTTACACCACGCTCGCCAACCCGCGCTACATGATCGAGGATTGGAGCTTTGGCATTCGCGATGAACAGTGCCAGGCGATGGTCGACGAGGTCAGAGCTAAAGGGGCGCAAGTGGTTGTGGTGCTTTCGCATAACGGCATGGATGTGGATCTGAAAATGGCGACCCGGGTGACCGGGATCGATGTCATTCTTGGTGGTCACACTCATGACGGAATACCTAAGCCCAGTGTGATCAGCAATGCCGGTGGCCGGACCCTGGTTGTTAATTCAGGTTCGAATAGCAAGTTTCTTTCGGTGATGGATCTTGATGTGCGCGATGGGCGAGTGGCGGATTACCGCTTTCGGTTGTTGCCGATATTTGCCAACCTGTTGCCAGCGGACCCCGAGATGGCGATGCTTATCGAAGGCGCACGTGAGCCATTTAAACAGCAGTTGGATACCGTGTTGGCCACAACCGAGACCACACTGTACCGACGCGGCAATTTTAGTGGCACATTCGATCAGGTCATTGTTGATGCATTGATCGAGGTGCGTGGTGCCGATATTGCCTTCTCCCCGGGCTTTCGTTGGGGAACCAGCGTACTGCCGGGTGACCCAATCACGGTCGAGCGGTTGATGGACCAGACGGGAATCACCTACGCCAAGTCTACCCTCGTTGAGATGAGCGGTGAGACCATTAAACTGGTGCTTGAGGATATTGCTGACAACCTCTTTAATGCCGATCCCTACTACCAGATGGGCGGCGATATGGTACGGGTTGGTGGGTTACGCTATGCCATCGACCCGACGGCGCCGATCGGCGAGCGCCTGTCCGCACTGGAGCTGAATGGCAAACCGCTGGATCCATCACATATATACAAGGTGGCGGGCTGGGCGAGCGTGAACCCCCAGCCTGATGAACTGCCAGATATCTGGGATGTGGTGGGCGAGTACCTGCGTGACCGCAAAGTCATCCGCGATGTGGTTGCGAACGTGCCTCGGGTCAAAGGTATCTCCAATAATCCCGGATATCTTGCGCTGTAAAGATTCCTTGCCTGCGCAAGACCGCCAAGGGTTAGTTGGCGACAGGCAGCCGCCTTTTCTGAAGCCAGCACATCATGGGTCAGACCGAAACACCGCTGATAGATGACCAGCCGCGCCAGCGGCATATTGATCTTCCTGAGTGGTTCAAGGCAAGTTTTCTCGATCTACGTGAGGATTTGTTCGAAGCACTGCAGTCGGACAAACGCGCCCTGGTGGTGTATTTCGGGCAGGAGAACTGCGCCTATTGTGAGGCGTTGCTTGAAACCAACTTCGGCGACCCCGAGATTGCCCGTTACACCCAAGCACATTTCGACGTGGTCCCGATTGACATCTGGGGCGACCTGCCGGTCACCGACATTCAGGGCGAGACCCTGACCGAACGGGATTTCTCGGTAATGCTTGGGACCAACTTTACGCCATCGCTGGTGTTTTTTGGCCCTGGCGGAAACGAGATTTTCCGTCTTCGCGGTTATTATCCGCCGTACCGTTTTCGCGCAGCGCTGGAATATGTTGCTGGCCATCATTACCTGCGTGAGAGTTTTCGCGACTACCTTGAGCGCGCCGACCCGCCCCCTAAGTTTGAGCGTGATGATCTCAACCAACAGGATTTTTTTATGGAACCTCCATACCTGCTGGATCGCTCACACTTCAGCGCCAACCGACCTCTTGCAGTGTTTTTTGAGCAGCCGAGCTGTCACGCCTGCGACCTGCTGCATACTGCACTGGCGGCTGACCAACGGATCTTGCACTACTGCAGCTTGATGGATGTGGTGCAACTCGGTATGTGGTCCGATACCCCGGTGCTGACCCCACAGGGCCGCCGCCTGGTGGCGCGCGAGTGGGCCGGGCAGCTCGGGATTCATTACGCGCCGACAGCCGTGTTTTTCGATGGCGCGGGTCAAGAGATATTCCGTATCGATTCGGTGGTGCGGGCCTACCGATTGTCGCGGGTGTTGCAGTATGTCGCTGAGCGGGGTTACGAGACCGGTTTGAATTATCAGCAATGGCATGGCAAGCGCCGCCTGGCTGCTCGAGAAGAACCTATCTGATAGTAAAATAATATACCATCAGAATTGCTTATTATTCTAATTAAAAATAAGTATATAAGAATATTGCAATTATTTGAAATACTAGTATGATGCTGCCATTCACTTACCGGGCTGCGTTGTAATCCCGGCTAAACAGTTTCTAACCATTATTACTACTTAAGAAAACATCATGAAAAAGACAATTACCATACTCGCCATTGTTGCTGGATTAAGCAGCCTACCGGCCGTGGCCAGCGAATCAGTTGCGACACCTTCGGTGACGGATCAGGTCGTGGGCACAACTGTGCGTTATGCCAATCCGGTTAACTGGTTCAATGGCTCGACCATGCCTGCTCCAATGCAGCTGAACCTGGCAACGCCCGAAGGTTACAAGGTATTCCTTGACCCCAAAACTTACGTGCAGTTTATGAACCCGGCTTTTTACGCTCAGTTCATGAGCGCAGAATTTTACACACCATTTTTCAAGGGCGAAAATCTATCGCAGTGGCTCAACCCGGTGACTTATGTCGAGTTTATTAATCCCATGTCGTACCTGGACCTGGTTAATCCCATGGCCTATGGGCAGTACTTAAACCCTGCCGTCTATACGCAGAGTATCAACCCCCTTGCCTACGTCGGTTTTATTCAAGCTAAGACTTACCAGGGTTGGGCCGACCTCGTCAGCGGTTGAGTCAAGGTTGAGCGAATGCCGGTTATCCGGTTCGCAAGAAATCCAAACGGGCAGTGCTGGTGACAGCCTGCCCGTTTTTCGGGTCTGGCTTCGGGTCAGGACTACAGGCAATATCTGAGGTTTGGCACAAGCTCACTTTAGCGTCAGTCGATGCGGTTAACTGCATATCACCATTAGAGGATGTCTAACATGAGAAACACGCGATTCGCTATTGCGGCTGCCAGTGCAGTCATGCTGCTGCTGGGAGCCCGCTTTGCCGCCGCTCAGGAGTTGTCACCTGAGGTTGCCGAGGAGCTTAAGCCACAGGTCGAGGCCGGTGCTCGACTGCTGAGTGACATGTCGGAAGAAGCGCAGGCCTACCGGCGCAAGGAATTAGCCAAAACGGTTAACCCGGTAATGGACCCGGTGCCGCGCAAACTGAAAAAACAGTTGTATGACCAGCTGTCAACAATCAGCGGCATGTCGATGCGTCAGTTGTTCAATTTCATGACCGCTAAGAAAAAAGTCGCTGAGGGTGTCGAGTTTGACGATGTCGTTGAGGCCATGGAAATCAAGGCCAATGAAGTTAACTTTAAGAAAGTCGGACACAACCAGTTCTGGAAGGATGTCGGCGCCATTACGGGTGAGCCGGCGCTGCGGGTCGAAATTCTGCAGTTTTGTGACGCGATGGTTGGGCGGCGGATGCTGGACTTCAGCCCCGAGTTTGCTATCTTTATTCCGTGCCGTATCTCAGTGGTCGAGCAGCCTGACGGCAGTATCTGGCTGATGACTCTGGATTGGGATGTCAGTTGGTTGGCCATGGCTTGGCGACAAGGCTCCAGTTTGCCCGAAGATCTGAAACAGGACGCCATTCGTGTTCGTGATGCGATGACCGAGATCATGGAGGCCGGCGCAAACGCCGAGTGGTAAGCCTGCCTGGGTGAGTAGCCGAAGCTAAGCGGCCGCATCCTGTCAGGGAGCAACCTCAGATAGGGGCGCCAGTGCGTCCATTACCGGTGCTCAGCAGTGCAGCTCAGGCCTTGTACGCACATCGTCGCCTCATCGATGCGTACGGGCGAGGGCGGCACTCATCAGGACATTCAGTCCAAGGCCGCGGATTGGCCAACAAACTGAGGACGCCGGCAACTTAGCGCTGGTTGCCTTTGGGCGCAGGCTTTTGGGTAGCGTAGAGTTTTTGTAGTGATCGCCTGAGCTGCGCTACTGCTTCGGGCCCGTCGATGTCCATCACCTGATCAATCACCCAGCGATTGGTCTGATCGCGCCCCATAATAATCTGGATGCGCTCGCCAAACGCTCTTAGGAGGCTGTAGCCAGCGGCGCCGTTGGTAAAGGCGCACTGACCATACTCGCTGTTACGTCGATTCAGGGCATCGATAAACTGGCCGGCGTAATCTCCGGCGCCCAGGATTTCCTCCGTATTGCGCTGAAGATGTCTGGCACAGCCGGCTGCCAAGGAAGATATAAATGGTGCGCGCTGCGCTTCGTCGAGTAACTCGAAGGCCAGTCGATCAGCCGTGTGCGCTAAGAACACCAGATACTCACGAATGACGGCTACGCGCTGGGTATCGTCCTGGTATACAAAATCTTCAGCATGCAGATTGCGTGCCGACGTAAGCGCCAATTGCCAACAGACATAGGCCAGCGCCAGGGCATTGTCCTCAGTGGAAGCCTGGCGTGTGGGGTCTTGCCACTGGTCACGAATCCGGGTTTTCATAGTCATTGCCCTGGATAGGGATTCTATCTTAAGGTGGCGTTTATGCCGGCCCTGCCACAGTCATTATTGCGCGCTGTACAGCACAACTGTGATGTTTCTGATGCGCAGCATGCGGGCAGTTATACGCTGTGCATATATCTCATGCATATGCGCGAGTATTTCCGCTGGCACGAGCAGCTTGGGTTAGAGGTCGTGCTGGGTGCGGCCGAGGTGGGCGAGTGGGTCGACGCACGAGAACAGCTGTGGGCGGACCTGCAACAGGCAGATTATCAAGAGCTGCCAATATCCGGACACCGAGTCGATCCTTTTGATGCAGACACCGTCAATGATTGGCTGGTTCCGCGTGGCTATTGTTACAGCGCAGGGTTTGGCCGATTTGGCAAACCCGTGTTCTTTATTGGTGAACTAGCCCGCGTGGAAAATGGAGAAGGCTATCGCTTGTTTCAAACCGGGGCTGAACTGGTGCGTGAGCTAATGGCGCCTCCGGCGATGACTCGTGGCGATGTGATCTGGATACGTCGGCAGTCTTTGCGTCGGGTGTTGTGGGAAATGATTGATGAATGGCGCTGGAAAAAACCGCGCAATGCCATGTCACGAGTATTGGACTGTTATGGCTTCGCTGGTGACGCTGAAACCGCGTTAGAACGCATGACCGATGAATTTACCGAAACGGTCATCCTGCACGAACTGGGCGAGCTGGTGTGCGGGCGATGGCTTGGCGATGACTGGGAGCGCATGCTACAGGCGCTGGGCCCAAGTGTTGCAGAGGTATTGGCACGCGCTGTGCGCGATCACCTGGCTGATTGCATTACGGTATTGCCGGCCTTGTTAGCGCAGGAAGAACAGGCCCCGCTGCATTTTTACTTTGCCAGTATGACGCCAGCGCGCAAGCAGTTATTTCCGACTTTGTACAATGCTTATCAGGACTGGCTGGCTAATGACAACCGCGCGTTACTTAAGCAGGCGGTTCGCCAGGGTCAGGGCCACTGGCGTGCCGGCGCCAACGCGATCCTCAGCGCCTATCGTCGCCAGGGCAAAGATGCGGGCGAGCCTATCGTCAACTTGGTTGAGGGCCTCGCGCTTTAGGATTTTCCCACCTTCACCAATAGTCCGGGCTGTTGTCAGCGGCGAGAGCCTTTTTCCTCGTGTGCCAGATCGATGACGCGTGTGGCTGCCTCTGCATAAGACTCACGATAGCCCGACAGTTTCTGATTGCTGTCTGGGACAAAATAATCCTTCTGCTCGATTCCGCCCTGCTGTTCCTGGGCTATGAACTCACGCTGCATTTGTATCATTTTGCGGATCAGTTCTTGTTTTTCGCTCATCGGTTGTGTCCTCGATATGTCGGTAATGAATTCTCTGGGGTCTGGGTCATTCAATCAGGCCGGGGCCTGTCAGTAACCGCCTTTGCGCATACTTTCCGGGAGACCTGACAAGCGGCCAGCCTGCTTACTCGGATTGCCGGGGAAAAGGTTAAACAGTTCCTTGTTATTGACTTTGTGTCCCCACAGCCCGCCCATCTCTTTAAGCAGGGCACGGTTATTTGGCTGATGGCCATTATTCTCGAAATATTCCTTACGCAGATAGTCGATGACATCCCAGTGTTGCGCAGTCAACTCCAGTCCCTCCGCCGTTGCCATAGCCTCGGCGACCGTTTTACTCCACTCCTCAGGGTCCTCGAGAAAGGCACTCGCGGTTGTAGCAATGATCTTTCCATCGACTTCAATTGGCATATCGCACTCCGTTTGGTATTTTGTTCAACTCAGTTTTTGTCTAGTCGCTAATGTTTGGCCGCGGCTTGTATACCGCATCAATACTCTTGTATGGCATGAATAGACCGAAACCCATCAGGCGCCCCTGACCCAGGCCCTGTTGTTGCAAAGTCGCAGATTCCCCGGGCGTCAGTTCGGCCAACAGCAGACTTCGGGTAAGGATTGCGCCTTGAGGAGCGTTCAAGCGATGGGCGCGACCGCACAGCATTTTGCGTGGGGTAATGGATAGATCGGAAAGCCAGTTTACTGCGTCCTCGAGAAAGGCGCTTTCAGTATCGCTGGAATCGTCCGCACGGACATGGCGGGCGAGAACCGTTGTGAGCGGCAGCAGCGCTCGCACGCGGGCCTGTAACAGGTCGATGGAATAGCCTGAGATGTCGAGTGTTTGCCCGGTCAGAGCTCTGGCGGCATCCACGCTCGCAGCGGGAATACGCAGTACGAAGCGCGTTCTGGCAGACAGTTCAATAGTGCCGTCGTCTGCAGGCTGTTGCCAGCCATTGCTCGACTGGGCCCCGTGAATCAAGTGAATGCCGGCCTGTTTTTGCTGTGCTAACCAGGGCAGAACCTGGGTGATAGCCTCGGACAGAGGCCAGGCGTGATCGGCCGGAATCTGCCGACCCCGGATGTCAAACACCAGGTCAACGACAGGATCGATATCGGGCGCGGTGACTTGGGGTGGGGCCTCGCGCCAATAGTTGGAGGTTGCCATGATCGTTGTCATTGTATGGGCAGCGAAGCTTGGATGAGATCGCGATCTATCCACCAGTCATCCTGCACCAGTACGTCCACCACATTGCGTAGGCGTGGCAGGAACTGTGCCGGATCATCAAGTTCCAGACGCTGAATCCATTGCTCGAAATCTTCCTGTTTTTCTACGCCACTGTGTCGCCGTGCGACGGTGCCCAGCAGTTGGTTGGCAAAAAAGGATAGGGATTCGCGCTTGCTACCCTGCGTCCGAAGATCGACGACGTAGGCGGCAGTGGCTGCTGCCACGGCTGCGCCGTCTGAATCGTCGGGTGTCTCATCGACGATATCCTGAAGCAGGGCAAGCGACAACTCCGGGTCGACAGGAAAGGTGACTGCGAGCCAGACAGCGTGTCCCAGTGCGACCAGCGCGTCGGGTTCACCGGACTGGAACATCAGTCGGGCGGCTTCAGCGGCTTGCGCCCAGACCCCGACAGTGCAAAACTGTTCGAAACAGCGTTGCGCGCTGCGCCAGGCTTGCGCGCCTTCGCCCAGGTTGACAAGCAGTCGGCCCTCCTGCAGTGCCAGTTCACACCATTGTGGCGAGTCGATTGCAACCCCGCTTTCTTTTAGGCGCTCGCGCACAGCGCTAAGCTGTGCCTGCAATGCCTCCACGGATGCGCCAGCGTCTTCACCTGACTCCGCGCCGAGGTCAAAATCCATCCCTAAGTGCTTCATGATGACCTCTCCCCGGTACTGGCATCGAGTGCAGCAGTAAATGTGCTCTCGACCTGGTCTTCCCAGTTACCCGGCGTGTCGGGGTAGGGCGGTTTGACATCCATGCGCAGGAAGCGCTCACCACCACGTGCTTTTTCACCTACCAGTGCAATCAGATGCGCGAAAGAGGCAGGCTGGTTCTGCAGCATGAGTTCACTGATCCAGAGCATCGGGTCTTTACCGTGAAGTGATGCAGGCCAGTGCCTGGGTGTAGCGTCCGCGGTAGATCAGGCGAGCACACCCAGGCTGTGATGGGTCGGTAAATCCACTACGTCGATGTGGCACGTTGCTACATATCAGACCTTCACCAGGTAACAGTCGGCGGGTTACAACCAGGTCAGCACATGAATTCAGAATTTCCTCCAACGCCGCCACGGCCTCACGGACAATGGGATCGCTTTTCCAGATAATGTTGCGCTTGCGCGCGCTATAGCGCATTCGCAGCACATCACCGTCATGAAAAAAAACCGGCCCACTGACGCTGGCGCGCACGCCAGATCCCGCTGCTTTATTTTCAGGTATGGTCATCGTGCCTGACTGGCTGAGTGCCGCGGTGTATCGAGGATCACAACGGTGTAGCAGACCAAATACGATTTCGTGGTCAATGGCCTGAAGTGTGCCGCCGCTCATGGCCGGGCGGACACAATGTAGTGCCAAGGCGCGAATGGTGCGTTGCGGCGTGTGGTAATAACCATCGGTATGCCAGTTGAGCGCTCGGTTGCTGTAGGGAATGTAGCGCTGATGCGTGGGATTATGATTGACTTCGAGTTCGCTCAGACCGTCATCGGCGGCGCACAGGTTACGGTCCGGTGCTCCCAGGCCCAGTTGCGATGCCAGTGCTCGAACCGCCACACGGCTAACAGTCTCGGGGTGGCGGCATCGATAGACAGCCATGTTGGTATCGCATATCCGCGTTGCCAGGGCATGGCGTTCGCTAGCACTGAGTTGCAGCGGGTCGGCGATCTCGACGCTGAGATCTTCAATCGCTCTACGATAACGTGAAAGGCGTTCGTCCCAGCAGCGTGAAAAATCGCCGCCGCTGAAGTGCGCCGATGTGCCGGATCGGGTCTTGGATGCCAGAGTGACTTGTGGTTCAGAAAGGTTCACGAGTGCTCGAAACGCCGTGGGCGCAGTAGGAACGGAAACAAATTCTAGCCCGTGGCGTTGTTGGGCAAACTCTCCCAAAAGGTTGATTCCATCAGGCCCGATCCAATGGCCTGGCGCCAGAGCGCGCTCTTACTCGTTCTTTCCGGCAGGTCTTTGTGAGTTAAATGTATGAATGCATGATGTTTTTAAGGAAATACGCAGCCATTGTCGAAAGGGAATTTTGTGCACTGCAAGATAAATCCTATCCCTATAGGGATAAGGCGGTTTTTTGTGAGGCATACCCTCCCGGGGAATGGTGTCATCTTTGGCAGTGCATACAATGGGTCAGCACCAATGCCCGCAGGATGCAGCCCTTTGTGTCGCAAACGCTCTGGGCCCGAGCAACCTTGCCTAAGACAACGCATCGTACATCGCAACGGTGTTTTCACCGCATGGTGGCGGCAAACGCAAAGGAGTACCCTGTTATGGCTGATAACAAGCAACATGAAACCCCGATGCTGGACGAACTGGAGAGCGGCCCATGGCCGAGTTTTGTCTCTGGTATTAAGCGCCTGCGTGACGAGCATCCTACTGAACGTATTAACGGGATGGCTAATGATTTACTCGGCCAGCTCGAACACTCCTACGAAACCCGTAAGGGCTATTGGAAAGGAGGCACGGTTAGCGTTTACGGTTACGGCGGCGGAATTATTCCGCGGTTCTCGGAAGTCGGCCAGCAGTTCCCCGAGTCCAGGGAGTTTCACACCGTACGGGTCCAGCCGCCGGCCGGAAACCACTACAGCACCGATATGCTTCGCCAGTTAGCCGACAGCTGGGAGAAATGGGGCTCGGGCCTGGTGACATTCCATGGCCAGTCCGGCGACATCATGTTTATCGGCGCGACCACTGATAACACGCAGCCCTTCTTTGACGAGATCAACGAGTATGGCTTTGACTTGGGCGGCGCCGGCCCCTGTGTGCGTACCTCCATGTCCTGTGTCGGTGGTGCGCGCTGTGAGCAGTCGTGTGCCAACGAGCAGAAGATTCACCGGACTCTGGTTAACAACTTCACCGATGACATACATCGTCCAGCCCTACCATACAAATTCAAATTTAAGGTATCGGGTTGCCCCAACGACTGCATGAATTCGATCGAGCGCGCCGATATGGCGGTAATTGGAACCTGGCGCGATGACATGAAGGTGGACCAGGAAGCCTGGAAAGCCTATGTTGCGAAAAAAGGTCGCCAACACACCATTGACAACATCATCACCCGGTGTCCGACCCGCTGCATGAGTCTTAAGGATGATGACTCAGTTGAGATCGACAATCGTAATTGCGTGCGCTGTATGCACTGTCTCAATGTCGTTCCCAAGGCACTGTCGCCTGGAGATGACAAGGGCGTAACGATCCTGATGGGTGGCAAACGTACACTGAAGATCGGCGACCTGATGGGCACGGTAATCGTGCCGTTCATGAAGCTGGAAACCGAAGAGGACTACGAGAAAATTACCGAAATTGCCGAGAGCACTATCGATTTCTGGGCAGAAAACGGTCTCGAGCACGAGCGCTGCGGTGAGATGATCGAGCGCATCGGCCTGGTCAACTTCCTTGAAGGGATCGGTATTGAAGTTGACCCGCACATGATTTCCAGCCCGCGCCAATCTTCTTATGTGCGCATGGATGGCTGGGACGAAGAGGCGGTTAAGTGGTTTGAGCGCCAGGCCGAAGAGCGCCAGTCAGCAACTGGTTGAACCGACCAGTCTGGTCGCAAAATAACCCCGCATGTCTACCGGAGAGAAAAATGGCTAAGGAAATGCGCCAGCCGATTGAATCGGGCTGTCCTGATGGGTTCCCGTATATGCACCCGCTGATGATCAAGAATTTTGGGCAGTGGCGCTGGCATGACCACCCACGCCCCGGCGTGCTTCGCCACGTTGCCCAAAGCGGTGACGCGCTGTGGACGGTCAAAGCCGGAACCCAGCGTATTCTGGATGTCTTTACCCTGAGAAAATTATGCGACATTGGCGACCAGTATGCCGATGGTCATGTACGGTTCACCATCCGCAGCAACATCGAGTACATGGTGGCCGATGAGATCAAGGTCGAGCCGCTGATTAGCGCGTTGGAAGAAGCCGGTTTTGTGGTCGGCGGCACGGCCAACTCAGTCGCGATGATCTCACACACTCAGGGCTGGCTGCACTGCGACATACCCGGCACGGATGCATCGGGCGTGGTCAAAGCCATGATGGATGAGCTCATTGACGAGTTTAAAAACTGTAACATGCCCAACCGGGTTCATATCACCACTGCCTGCTGTCAGATTAACTGCGGCGGCCAGGGTGATATCGCCATTAACGTGCAGCATACCAAGCCGCCTAAAATTAATCACGATCTGGTGGCTAACGTTTGCGAACGACCCTCAGTAGTGGCCCGTTGCCCGGTGGCCGCAATTCGCCCGGCGCAAGTCAATGGCAAGCCCACCCTGGAAGTCGATGAGAAAAAATGCATCTGCTGTGGGGCCTGTTATCCACCGTGTCCGCCGATGCAGATCAATGACCCTGAGCACAGCAAGCTGGCGATCTGGGTGGGCGGCAATCATTCCAATGCACGCGCTAAGCCAAGTTTCCAGAAGTTAGTCGCTTCCGGCGTACCGAATAACCCGCCGCGCTGGCCTGAAGCCACTGCTATTGTTAAGCGCATCCTCAAGGCCTACAAGGAAGATGCGCGGGACTGGGAGCGTGTCAACGACTGGATCGATCGCATTGGCTGGCCACGCTTTTTTGAGGCGACCGGTTTGCCGTTCACCAAGTTCCATATCGATAACTGGCGTGGCTCACGGACGAGCCTCAACGCATCCACACATATCCGTTTCTAAGCACTGGTTATGAAGCTTGCAGTCATGGTGAATGAGGGGCCCTATACGCATCAGGCCTCGGATACAGCCTATAACTTCATCGTTGCGGCGCTCGCTGCCGGGCACGAGATATTTCGTGTGTTTTTCTATCACGATGGAGTCAATAACGGCACCCGGTTGAGCACACCGCCACAGGACGATAGACACATCGTTAATCGTTGGAGCGAGTTGAGTAAGGCACATGATCTGGACCTGGTGGTCTGTGTGGCTGCAGCTCAGCGCCGCGGTATCGTCGACCCGGACGAGGCCAAGCGTAACGGCAAGGACAGTGACAACATCGCCCCGGGTTTTCGTATCTCTGGACTTGGCCAGTTGATTGAGGCTGGGATCCAGGCTGATCGTTTACTGGTGTTTGGTGACTAGGAACTAGGGAATTGTCATGAGCGAAACAAAGAAATTCATGTACATCAACCGCCGCCCTCCGTACGGCACCGTTTACCCTTTGGAGGGCCTGGAGGTAGTGCTGATTGGCGCGGCTTTCGAGCAGGATGTTTGCATGGCCTTCATCAGCGATGGCGTATTCCAGTTGAAGCAGGGCCAGGACACGATCGAATCAGGTATGAAGAACTTCTCGCCTACTTACCGTGCGCTGGGCGATTACGAGGTCACCAGGATTTATGTTGAGCGCGAATCTCTTGAGGAGCGGGGACTGACAGAAGCGGATTTGATGCCCTTGACCTGGGAGGACGAAGACGATGACTGGGCCGAAAAACCTTCAATCCAGATTGTCAGCCGTACACAACTATCCGACCTGCTTGAAGAGCAGGATGTGGTTTTTAACTTCTAATCCTGCAGCCAAAGATCGTGTTACACACAGTTAACAAATCTTCCTTTGAGTCAGCAAGCCTTAAGATCTGCCTGGGCTTGGCGAAGTCTGGCAGCGATATTCTGCTGATCGAGGATGGGGTCTACGGTGCTTTGGCTGGAACGATTCACGCGACCATGCTGGCTGAAGCGACCAGCGCGGTAAGCGTCTATGCGCTCGGCCCGGATCTCAAGGCGCGGGGGTTACCAGAAGATCGGCTGATCTCCGGCATCAAGGTAGTCGGCTATGATGGCTTTGTAGAGTTGGCCTGCGCCAACGACAAGGTCCAGAGCTGGCTCTGATTTTATTCGACAAATAGTAACAGGAGGCCGAAATGGCATTTGAACTGAGCGGCAAGACCTACGAAACAGACGAGGAAGGTTACCTCGCTGATCTGAGTGAGTGGAATCGCGAGGTGGCCGATTACATGGCCACGGAAGATGATTGCGACCTCAGTGACAACCACTGGGAAGTGATCAATTTCCTGCGCGAGTATTACGAGGAGTATCAGATCGCGCCCGCGGTGCGCGTACTGACCAAGGCTATCGGCAAGAAGCTAGGCAAAGACAAGGGCAACAGCAAGTACCTGTATGAGTTGTTCCCTTACGGCCCGGCCAAGCAGGCTTGTAAGTACGCTGGTCTGCCCAAGCCCACTGGCTGCGTCTGAGGCGTATTACTCCCGGGTGACGCCCATATAGCCAGGGCCAGGTGGCCCGGCCGGGTGCACACCCTGGTATTGCCGGTTCGGCGGTGTTGTCATTTGTGCCGAGCCATTTGCTGGGAGACCCATTTCCTTGGTGCTAGGTTCCGTCTTTGCCGTTCTGTTCTATCTGGCGGCTATCATTCTGGTGATCGGCGTGGCTAGCCGGGGGGCTCGGTATGCCCAGACTCCAGCACCGCTGGTGATCCCAACTACGCCGGCGCCGTTAACCCGCACGGGTGTCGCGGCACGAATGGCGCGTGAGGTGGTTTTTTTCGAGAGTCTGTTCAAGGGCAGCAAATGGACCTGGCTGTTCGGCTGGTTGTTTCACTTTGGCATGGTAGTTGCATTGGCACGGCACCTGCGTTATTTCACCGAGCCGGTATGGTGGTGGGTGGCCATGATCCAGTGGATCGGCATCTATGCGGGCATGGCTATGTTTGTCGGGCTCACGGGTCTGTGGGCACGGCGGCTGCTGGTTGATCGCGTCCGCTACATCAGCGCGCTTTCTGACCACCTGATGTTATTGCTGTTACTGGCTATTGCCGGCTCCGGACTGGTCATGAAATACGTTCAGCATACCGATATCGTGTCACTCAAAGCATTCACTGTCGGGCTGGTGACACTCGATTGGCAGCCGCTGCCGGCCGATGGTCCGTTGCTGATTCATCTGTCATTAGTGATCGCGCTGATGCTGATATTTCCTTTCAGCAAATTACTTCATGCGCCCGGCGTTTTCTTCAGCCCGACGCGTAACATGCGTGATACCCCGCGTGAGCACCGCCATATCGCACCATGGGCGCGGGATCTCCCGGGCGCCGGACCCGATCGCTCCTAGGGCCGCAGCCTGATTATGCTTAAGATCGAATTTGAGACACCGCCTCTGGGTGAACTGCTGACAACGCCCGCCCTCCAGCGCGATGCCATGGCCCACAGCCGACCCTTTGTGGCTAAGCCGGAACACCAGCAGGGCCTGGGTTTTCCAGGCAAATTGGTCGATGACTGGCAGGATGTGGCCCTGGCGAAAATGGACGAGTTATTGGGCAAGTACCGCTCGTTGCCGGTTTTTCTCGACGCCTGTGTCAAGTGCGGCGCGTGTACTGATAAGTGCCACTACTATCTTGGGACTGGTGATCCCAAGAATATGCCGGTGGCCCGCCAGGATCTGTTACGCAAAGTCTATCGACGCTATTTCACGTTGGCCGGGAAATGGTTTCCTCGCCTGGTGGGCGCGGTGGAACTGAGTGAGGACCTGATCAACGATTGGTATAGCTACTACCACCAGTGCTCTGAGTGCCGGCGTTGCTCAGTGTATTGCCCGTTTGGCATTGATACTGCCGAGATCACCATGGCCGGGCGAGAGATTCTGGCAGCGATCGGTATGGGCCAGAAATACTCCAATGAAATCATTGGCAAAGTTCATATCATTGGCAACAACCTCGGCCTTCCCGAGCCTGCCCTGGCGAATACCCTGGAAGGTCTGGAAGAGGAAGTTGAAGAAGACATCAGCGTGCCAGTCAAATTTCCACTGGATCAGCACGGCGCAGAGGTGTTGTTAGTGACACCGTCGGCGGATTTTTTTGCCGAGCCACACGTAGATGGTCTGATTGGTTATGCCAAGGTGTTTCACCAGGCCGGTATCAGCTGGACCTTGAGCTCATACGCTTCGGAAGCGGCCAATTTTGGTATCTTTATCGGCAATTACGAGAATATGCAAAAAGTCGCGCAGCGTATACGTCAAGCAGCCATTGATCTGGGCGTAAAGCGTATTGTCGTGGGCGAGTGTGGCCACGCATGGCGGGTGGCCTACAGTTTCTGGAATACTTTGATCGGGCCTTTTGATTTTCTGGATCCTGCGTACCCGGTGCCTCAACATATCTGCGAATTCACCTACGACCTGCTACAGCGTGGCGCTTTGAAACTTGATGCGAAGGCGAATGACGATAAAGTGGTTACCTTTCATGACTCGTGTAATGTCTCGCGAGGCTCGCGCTTAGGGAGCGTTCCCGGAGGCCAGTTCACCATTCCGCGTGAGTTGATCCGCTTTGCCTGCAGTCATTTTGTGGACATGGCGCCGGACACGATTCACGAGCATACCTTCTGTTGTGGCGGCGGTGGCGGGTTGTTGACTGATGATCTCATTGAACTGCGCGTGAAAGGAGCACTACCTCGAGCTCAGGCGCTACAGCAGGTGATCGAGCAACATGGCGTCACTCATATGGCCGCGATCTGCGCGATTTGTAAGAGCCAGTTCAGCAAGGTATTACCCTATTACGGCATGGAAATGGACATGATTATCAGCGTCCACCAGTTGATTGGTGACGCACTGGTATTTGACAGCCAACACTGAACATTCCGCAACGAGTGGACACGATAAACAATCAGAGGAATTTCGCGATGGCAGTTTCCGAAGAACACACCACCAATCTGACTTTTCGAAAGTATGAAGAGGGAGATTACGAGTGGCATGACTTCAAGAAAAACATTTTTGATGCAGATCACTCGCACAAGTGCCCCACTTATGTTCATCGTACGCCGCCGTGCCAGGGTAGTTGCCCCTCGGGCGAGGATATCCGCGGCTGGCTGCAGATTGTTCGTGGCATAGAGCCGCCCCTTAAGGATATGACATGGCAGGAATATGCGTTTCGCCGGGCCACTGAGGCCAATCCCTTTCCCGCCATGATGGGGCGAGTCTGTCCGGCACCCTGCGAAGATGGTTGTAACCGCAACAACGTTGATGATTTTGTCGGCATTAACTCGGTGGAGCAATTCATCGGTGATACCGCGTTTTCTCAAGGTTACCGGTTTGAGAGCCCTCCGCCGGTGGGCGACAAGCGCGTCGCTATCGTCGGCGGAGGCCCTGCGGGACTCGCCGGGGCTTACCAGTTGCGCCGCAAGGGTTACAGCGTCACTATTTTTGAATTCCAAGAACAGCTCGGGGGCATGTTTCGGTACGGCATCCCCGACTATCGCACGCCACGCGAACGACTTGATCGGGAAATTGAACGCATTATCGAAATAGGAGATATCGAGGTGCGCACCGGGGTGCGTATTGGCAAGGATATCTCCATTGCCGAGCTCGAGGCTGATTACGATGCGATCCTGTGGGCGATTGGCTGCCAGGCCGGTCGTGATCTGCCGGTTGAAGGCTGGGCTGATACGCCTAACTGCGTTTCTGGTGTGGCATTTTTGGATGCGTTTAACAAAGGCACCATGAAGGTAACGGCTGAAAAGGTGCTTTGTATTGGCGGCGGCGATACATCCATCGACGTGGTTTCAGTGGCGCGACGCCTGGGCAAGATCGACCAGATTCATGCGAAAGACCGCCCCGAAGAAGTGATCGGTGGTTACGCTGCACATGACGCGGCCATGGCTGCGGTCCGTGAGGGCGCGCAGGTTACGCTCACAGCGTTGTTTGAGCGTCCTAAGATGACCGCGACCGACGAAGAAGTCGACGATGCGCTGACCGAGGGCGTGACTATTCTTAATGGTGTGATGCCAGTCGCTTTGATGAAAGATAGCTCAGGTCGCGCCACCGGTTTGCGTCTGGCCAAATGCAGTGTTAACGAAAAGGGGGTGCCGACACCCCTTAAGGGAACAGAGTTTGAGGTGGAGGCGGATCTGATCGTCTCTGCCATCGGCCAATCCGGGGATCTCAACGGCATTGAGGAGATCGGTAACGAGAGGAGCTTCATCGACGCTGATCGGTATTTCCAGGTGCCGGATCGGCCCGGACATTTCGTAGCTGGGGACATCGTTCGCCCGCATCTTCTGACTACGGCCATTGGACAAGCCTCTATTGCGTCTGAGAGTATTGATCATTATTTACAGGCGCGCGATGCGACCCGGCGACCTAAAGTAGATGTGCACCATTTCAATTTGCTGTCCAAGCTTAATGAGCAATCGTTGGCTCCGACAGAATACGATCACACCCAGGCCTGGGGTACCGCAGACGCGAATTTCGCAGTGCATAACTACGAAGATCGTTCGGCACACGAGATAATTTCAGCCGATAAACTTTTCCTGGGGCATTTTGAGCAGACTCCGCGCCACCTTCGTCAAGCGACCGTTCCCGGCGCTGAAGAGGTGTTGGGGCATTTCGAAGAGCGTCACCATGGCCTGGTTGATGAGGCTGCCCGCGCCGAAGCTGAGCGCTGCATGAGTTGTGGTTTATGTTTTGAGTGCAACAACTGCGTGATCTTCTGCCCCCAGGATGCGGTATTTCGGGTCAACAAAGACCAGTCCACCACGGGGCGCTATGTCGATACCGATTACAACAAATGCGTGGGCTGCCATATCTGCGCCGATGTCTGTCCGAGCGGGTACATCGACATGGGTATGGGCTAATAAAGCTAACCACTATGATCTGGGGCGACTTAATTGAACGCGGGTGTAAGTGGTTAAGTTGTGCCATGCGGGTAGTCGTGATGACTATTGCTCTATCGCTGGGTACGAGCGTGATTGAAGTCTATGCAGAAGTCAGCCAGCCGGTATTTCCCAGTGCACGTGGCGAACAGTGCGTCGAGCCGGTGGATATCATGCGTCGGGATCACTTCGAATTTCTCAAACACCAGCGCGACAAAACAGTGCGCGAGGGTATTCGCACCCCGCGGCACAGCCTGGCTGGATGCATTGACTGTCACGCAGATAAAGACGCACAGGGTCGATTCGTACCGGTGAACGCGAAAGGCCAGTTCTGTCAGAGCTGTCATGTTTATGCGGCGGTGAAGATTGACTGCTTTAGCTGCCACGCAGCGCGCCCGTCTGAACGCGTCAGCCAGTCGCCCTGAATCTATCGTTATGGATATGAAAAATTCCAGCCCTGCCAGCCCACGCCGGACATTCTTCACTCAGGCCAGTGCTGGTGTTGCCTTGTTGGCGCTGGCGCCCGGGGTACGTCTGGTCGATTTGGCACTGGCTCGCGCGCAAGACGAGCCAGCCAGTGCAGCTCAGCGCTGGGGTTTGCTGGTCGATGTAGATCGCTGTGTCAGTGGTTGCGATGCCTGTGTGTCTGCCTGCAATACCGAACACGGCCTCGGTGACAGTGAGCGGCCGCAGACCGATGCCCAGTGGATCCGTAAGGTAGATCTCGTAGACAACAATACCGGGCGCCAACTGTCACTGCCGCTGATGTGCCAACATTGCGAAGAACCCCCTTGTGTTGATGTTTGCCCCACCGGGGCATCGTTCCGACGAGCAGATGGCATTGTCTTGGTGGATAAACATACTTGCATCGGCTGTCGTTACTGCATGATGGCTTGCCCGTACAAGGCGCGCTCTTTCATTCACGAGGATCTCACCGGACAGAAAACCCACGCTCCACGCGGCAAGGGCGTAGTGGAAAGTTGTACGCTCTGCGTTCATCGGGTGGATCGCGACGAGTCGCCTGCCTGTGTTGAGGCCTGTACCGACGCCGGTCGCGAGGCTCTGGTTTTTGGCGACATTAACGATCGCAACGATCCCTTGGCCACGCAGCTTGCGGAGACCACAACCCGTGAACTTCGCGCAGACCTGAAACTCAATACCGCGGTGCGCTATCGCGGCCTGTAAGCATGATGAAGAGCGCCTATTTTCAGAGCGTCAGCAGTAGCCGCGGTTATTGGCTGATATCAGCGATTGCCGGGGTAATCACGCTGGCCGGGTTGATTGGTGCCGAGCACATGGAAAGCGCTGGCCACTGGGTGACCGGCATGAGCAACCAGGTTGTCTGGGGCGTCCCCCATGTTTTTGCGATTTTCCTTATTGTCGCTGCGTCCGGCGCGCTCAATACTGCCTCTATCGCATCGGTCTTTGCTCGCGACGACTACAAGCCCCTGGCACGTCTGTCTGCACTGTTGGCTATCGCCTTGCTGTCGGGAGGACTAGCGGTGCTGGTGCTCGACCTGGGCCGGCCGGATCGGTTGATTGTGGCTATGACCCACTACAACTTTAAGTCTATTTTTGCCTGGAATATCTTTCTTTATATCGGCTTCATGTTCATCGTTGGGATCTACCTGTGGATGATGTTTGAACCGCGTATGAATCGCTTTACCGCGCGGGTGGGCACAGCAGCGTTTATCTGGCGTCTCGTGCTTACCACTGGTACAGGTTCTATTTTTGGTTTCCTGGTCGCACGCGAGGCTTTCGACAGCGCGGTCATGGCGCCGCTTTTTATCGTGATGTCACTGTCATTTGGCACGGCGTTGACGCTGCTTATTGGCATGCTGATCTTTTGGATCAACGGCGCGACCATGGATCCAGCGCTGGCGCAAAAACTGCGCCGATTGCTGGGCTTTTTTGTGATCGGCGTGGCTTATCTGGTCGCGGTAGATCATTTGACCAAGCTGTACGTGACCGGCCACCACCAGCTGGAGCAGTTCATCCTGGTCGACGGGGGAATCTACACTTTGTTGTTCTGGGGGGTACAGATTCTGCTAGGCACTATGGTGCCGGCTATCTTGCTGCTGCTGCCGCGTTTTTGCCAGCGCGGTTATCTCATTGCTGCCGCTTTGCTGGTGGTTGTGGGCGCCCTGACCCAGGTGTACGTATTGATTATTGGTGGCCAGGTTTTCCCCCTGGAACTCTTCCCGGGTTACTCGGTTACCAGTACATTTTACGATGGCGTTATCGCCGACTACACGCCATCGCTGGCCGAACTCGCACTTGGTATGGGTGGGATGGGGTTAGCAGTGCTGGTGACCCTGATTGGGATTCGCATATTGCCGTTTGTACCGGTCCAGATGACTGGTGAAAACCAGGACTAGCCGGCCCCGCTGCCCGCTTTTGCACCGCCCGGCAGGTATCGACTGACTTTGACTCTTGAACCGCCTACTTCTTTCTGCCGCACACAAATCCTCAGGCAAGACCCTGGTGAGTATTGGTCTGTGTGCGGCGTACCGGCGTCGTGGGCTGAGCGTATCGACCTTCAAGAAAGGGCCTGACTATATTGATCCACTGTGGCTGGCTCGGGCGAGCGCACGGCCTTGTTGGAATCTTGATTTTTTCACCATGGGTGAGAACGAGATCCAGTCGTGTTTCCAGGCGCACCAGCATGATGCTGACATCGTACTGGTCGAAGGCAACAAGGGCTTGCACGATGGGCTGGATGTAAAGGGCTCTGACAGTAACGCCGCACTGGCCACTTTGCTGGACCTGCCGGTGATACTGATACTGGATGTCACTGGCATCACCCGCGGGGTGGCGCCGCTGCTGACGGGCTATACCCAGTTCGACCCGGATGTACGGATTGGTGGGGTCATCCTCAACCGGGTGGCCGGACCACGCCAGGAACACAAGCTGCGCGCTGCGATCGAGTACTACACTGACTTGCCGGTATTGGGTGCAATCGGTCGCACACCAAAGTTTGTGATCGATGAACGTCATTTGGGTCTCGTGCCTGGGAACGAGGATTGCGAGGCGGCATTGCGTATCGAGCAGATAGCGGACGTGGTTGAAAACGACGTTGCCCTGGATGCGCTGTTGACATTGACCGATGCGCCTTCGGCCAAATCTCCAGGCCCAGCAGAGGTTTCTCCATCGAACCGCGTGACTCGTGGCCGCCCGCTACGTATCGGCATCGCCCGTGACCGGGCATTTGGTTTTTACTACCCGGATGACCTTAGCGCTTTTGAGCGGGCCGGTGCCGAGTTAGTGCCCTTTGATACCCTCAATGATGCCCGCTTACCACCGGTAGACGGGCTATTCATCGGCGGCGGGTTTCCCGAGTGCTTTATCGAGGCTCTGTCGGCCAATACCCCCCTGCGCGATGCCATTCGCGCCTTTATAGAGGGTGGCGGCCCAGCGTACGCCGAATGCGGAGGTCTGATGTATCTGACCCGATCTATCAGTTGGCAGGGAGTATGCAAGCCGATGGTGGGTGTGATTCCAGCCGACACGCAGGTGGGGCAAAGGCCGGTAGGGCGGGGCTACATGCAGTTTCGGGCCTTAGCCGAGCATCCCTGGCCAATGGTAGCGGGCGCACCGGACACAGTCTACAACGCGCACGAGTTTCACTACTCCCACCTGGAAGGCCTCCCTGAGAGCACGAGTACAGTATTGTCCGTCGAGCGAGGCTATGGCCTGGACGGCGTTCGCGATGGCATCCATATTCACAATCTGCTGGCGACGTACGTCCATCAGCGCCACGTTCAGACCAATCCATGGGTTGATGCCTTTACCGCGTTTGTTCGCGCGCTGCGCACCTGAAAAGCCTGTAGCCCACCAAAATTAACACGATATTAACTGGAGACACCGGACAAATATGTTATTGCGTATAACGGAAAAGGCTGCAAAACAGATTCTTGTTTCAGCAAACAGCAGTGCTATGCAGAACCTGGCACTGCGCATCGCTGGCTTGCGTGTGGCCGATGGGTCGATCGAGTATGCGATGGGTTTTGATGAGCCAGCGGAAAATGATACCCGCTTCGCTCAGCACGAGGTAGATATTCTGATTGCACCAACCAGCACGGAACTGCTTAGTGGCGCTGTGCTTGATTTTGACACGCCGGAAAATGAGACTGAGCCGCAGTTTATCTTCCTCAACCCAAACGACCCGCTGTTTGAGCCGCCTGAGCCAGACTAGAAGGTGGTCAATGACATTGTGGCGGGTCGTAGCTGCTCCTATACTTGTATGTCGTGTACATATTCCCGTCCTTAACTTGCAAACCCGGCGATGGAGGCGCAGGAGTTACCTGCGCCAGGCGGCGGCTTTGTAGCGAAATGGTGCCGTGGATATAGCCGGCCCATCGAACGACCCACGCGCCGATTCTGGGGTGCCTTTAGGTACAATCCCATCTGTCAGCTCTCAGCCGCCCACAGGACGTGCTTTGCAACAGCGCTTTCAATGGTTGGCTGCCTTAGTTCTGTTTCTGGCCCTGACAGCAGTTGCGCTCGCATTGATACTCAGTATTCGCCCGGCCGTGCCCGGTCAGTTGGGTGTCTGGCTTGCGGCAACGTCCGTGGCTCTACTGGTGAGTCTTGGAGTTTTGCTGGTGCGGATACGTCAGTGGCTACTATGGCCGTTGCTGCGGGTACGGCTTTGGGCATCTGAGATTCGCCAGGGCGACTTATCGTCACGGCTGCAGTTATCCGACGTCAAAGCCATGAGTGGCCTGGGTGAGGACATCAACCGACTCGCCGAGTGGCTGGAATCTCTGGCGCATGAGCGCGAGCATGAGTTACAGGCGCAGCGGGATCGCCTGGAGCAGCGCGCGCAACTTGCCAATGAGTTGCATGATTCGCTGGCCCAGACATTGGCCAGCCTAAGATTCCAGGTTCGTGTGCTTGATGATACTTTGCGCCAGGATAATGAACTGGCAGTATGGCAGGAGATGGAACGCATCCAGGGTAGCCTGGACGAGGCCAACGTCGAGTTGCGCGAACTGATCGCGTATTTTCGGGCACCCGTCTCCAAGCATGGGCTGATGCCCGGTATCCGTAAGTTGTTGTCACGTTTTCGCAAGGAAACCGGGACCGAGGCCGTTTTACAAAATCAGGCGCATGACGTGGAACTTGGCGCCGAAGAAGAAAACCAGGTGTTGCGTATCGTCCAGGAGGCTTTGACCAATGCCCGCAAACACAGCCGGGCCAACATGGTTCGGGTGTTGCTGAGCCAGGACAACGCGGGTCGTTTTCGGGTGATTATCGAAGATGATGGCACCGGGTTTACACCAGAGGCCGAGGACCACGACACAGATCACCATTTTGGACTGGCAATCATGCGCGAACGTGCAGAGGCGCTGGGGGCCGCTCTTGGTGTCGAGAGTGAACCTGGAGAGGGTACCCGCGTGATCGTGGAACTGGCCCTGAAGGATACTGTTGCCAATGAGCTTGAGATGAAAGCAGGGGTCTTATGAATGTACTGATAGTGGATGACCATGCTCTGTTCCGGGTCGGGCTGCAAGGATTGCTGGAGCGCCGTGGTATCGAGATCATTGGCACCGCGGCAGACGGCGAGGAGGGCATTCGCCTGGCACAGGAACTGCATCCCGATGTGGTGTTACTAGACCTGCGGATGCCGGAACTGGGTGGATTGTCGGTGCTACGCCGTTTAGCCGATCAGGGTTTGGATGTTCCGGTGGTGATGCTGACAACCAGCGCCGATGAGACCGACCTTTCTGAATCGCTGCGCAATGGTGCACGGGGTTATCTACTGAAGGACATGGAGCCCGATGAGCTGATTGTAGCGTTGCAGGATATCGTTGCAGGCAAGATTGTGGTCGCACCGGGCCTGACCGGTGTACTCGCGGATCTGGTGCGCCATGGTGACCGACGCGAACGTAAGGACGAAATGGCTCCGTTCAGCAGCCTCACGCCGCGCGAGTACGAAATTCTCTGTCACCTGTCTGAGGGGCAAAGTAATAAGGTTATCGCCCGTCACCTGGGCATCTCGGACGGAACCGTAAAACTGCATGTCAAAGCCATTTTACGTAAACTGAGCGTGCATTCCCGTGTCGAGGCGGCAGTCATGGCTGTCGAAAAAGGCGTTTGTTCACGCCACAAGCGTGACTGAGAGGTACGACTTAGAGATAGGATTTCCGTTCGCTACGGCGCCGGCCTGCACGCTGCGTTACCACACCGCGAATGACCCCCAGGCCATCAATTCGGATTCGCGGGTAGCCTTGCGCCAGTGCCTGCAGTGACCAGTGTTCTGTCTCTATCACCAGTTGCCGCAGGATCACCCCATTGCCATGTTCGGCAACGACGAATGCGCCGTCAGACACTGACCCGCCTGGCTCCACGATGACCACACAGCCATCTTTAAATTCGGGCGCCATGCTGTCCCCCAAAACCTGGAGCGCAAAGGGCTCGTTAGAGGCGCAACTGCTCATGTCAGTCGGAGTCGGTTTGGTTGAGTTGGTCGACCAGGTCGTACAGAGATCCGGTTTCCACGCAGTTGAGGATATCCGTAACCTGTCTTGGTAGCCCGGCCAGCGTGCTCTGGCGCACCTGCTGGCGGATTTCCAGTAGTTGCGAAGGCTCCATACTGAAATGACGCAGGCCCAGTCCAAGCAATAGTCGGGTGAAAGCTGGGTCACCGGCCATCTCGCCGCACATCGAAACTGGGATGTCGGCTTCGTGCCCGGCTCGAATTACGGTGCGGATCAACCGCAATACCGAAGGATGCAGTGGATCGTAAAGATAGTTGACGCTGTCGTCGACACGATCAATAGCCAGCGTGTACTGGATCAGATCGTTGGTGCCGATAGACAAAAAGTCGAGTTTGCGTGCAAACAAGTCCGCCGAAACTGCCGCTGCGGGTACCTCGATCATGCCACCGAGCGGTACCTTCGGATTGAATGCCACAGCTTCGCGCTCCAATTCGGCGCAGACTTCGCCAACCAATGCCAGGCTTTGTTCGAGTTCGCGCAAACTGGAAAGCATTGGGATCATTATCTGCGCATCGCCATGAACAGCTGCGCGCAAAATGGCGCGCAATTGTGGTTTGAATAGGGATGGCTCACTCAAGCACAGGCGAATTGCACGCAGCCCCAGCGCCGAGGTTGCAGTCGTCTCTCTATCAGGACGACCGCCATCGACCTGCTTGTCAGCGCCAAGATCCAGTGTGCGGATCGTGACCGGGCCTTCGACCCTGCGCAGTACGTGACAGTACGCTTGGTATTGTTCGTCTTCGCTGGGGGGCTTTGGACGATTCATGAACAGGAACTCGGTACGGTACAGTCCGACGCCGGCCGCGCCGGCTGAGCGCAGACCTTCGATATCTTCAGGAAGTTCGATGTTGGCCAGCAGGGTGATCGCCTCGCCGTCTTGGGTCACGGCTTTCTCGCTCTTGAGCAGTGTCAGGCGTTGCTGATGCCGAAGATGCTGTTGCTGCAACTCGCGAAACTGCGCCAGTAGCGGTTCGTCGGGTGCGACCAGTACCGTGCCGGTAGCTGCATCTACTATCAGCAGATCGTTATTGTGAATGGTGTCGATAACGTCATGCAGTCCAACAATGGCTGGCAGGCCCAGACTACGTGCAAGGATCGCTGTGTGGGATATGGGTCCACCGAGGCTTGTCACAAAAGCTGCCATATTCCGGCCGCGCAGCATGATCGTGTCGGCAGGGGTCAGGTCACGGGCCACAATGATCTGCTCCGCCAAACTGCTACCCAGTGTTGCGAGGTCAGACGGTTGCTTGCCCTGGCTGTGTGCCAGCTCGCCCATGATTCGCCCCACGACTTGGGCAACATCATTTTTCTTGCTGCGCAGGTAGGGGTCAGCGATATCCTCGAAAAAATCGATCAGCGTGTCGGCGTGACTTTTCAGTGCCCATTCAGCATTTTGCTGTTGTTCCTGTATGGTCTGTACCGGTTGCTGGGAAATTACCGGGTCGTCCAGCATGAGAAGGTGCACATCGATAAATGCGCTGGTTTCCGGTGGTGCATCGGTCGGTAGATTACGCTGGACTCGTTTGAGGTCGGCGCGCACCGCATCCACCGCGTGATTGAAGCGTTCGATTTCGCCAGACAACGCGGTGGCGCTGATGCGGTAACAGGGAATATCGTTATGCCCTTGATCGAGGACAATGGCGCGACCGATTGCGATTCCCCGGCCGATACCGGTGCCGCTAAGGGACAGCATTACTCATCTTCCTCGAAACGGTTGTTGATTAAGTGTTGCACCTGGGTCATGGCATCTTCAGCGTCAGCGCCGCTGGTGATCAGCGTGAGTCTGGTTCCCTGGGTGGCTGCCAGCATCATCAGCCCCATGATGCTTTTGGCATCAGCCTGGTGTTCGTTCTGGCGCAAAACAATATCGCTCTCGAATTGGTTTGCTGTCTTAACCAGTTTGGCGCAGGCCCGTGCGTGCAGGCCCAGCCGGTTGACGATCTGTAGCTCGCGCTGCAGTTTCATACAGTTTCGGCCTGGGCTATGGGGTGCAGGTCGCGATGGCGGATTTGTACCGGACGGTCAGCGCTGTGGAACGCTTTCGCCAGGCGCTGGACCATGTACACGGAACGATGCTGCCCACCGGTACAGCCCAGGGCAATGGTCATATAACTACGGTCGCCACTGTCGAAATGCGGTAGCCAATGTGTTAGAAACGCGATGAGTTGTTTGGCCATCTCATGCGCTAGGGGAGAGTGTTCGAGAAAGGTGATCACTGGTGTATCCATCCCAGTCAGGTCACGCAGATCCTTTTCCCAGTAAGGGTTGGGCAGGCAGCGCAGGTCGAAGATATAGTCAGCATCTGCCGGGGGACCGTGTTTAAAACCAAAAGATTGAAACAATAGGGTTGGACCGCTCTGCAGTTCGCCAAAGGCGAATTCACGGATAACGGCGCGTAATTCATGCGGGGTCGTGATGCTGGTATCGATAGTCCGCTCAGCGGCGTCGGCCAGCGGAGCCAACAGGCGACGCTCTTCCAGGATGCCCTCGAGCAGGGGAGTGTCTTTGTCGGTGAGCGGGTGGCGTCGCCGGGTTTCGCTGTAGCGCTGTAACAGTCTTTTGTTGTCAGCTTCAAGGAAGACAATTCGAACCGCAAAGCCCGCTGCACGCAGCTCGGCCAGGCCCAGATCCAGGGTTTGCAAAAATTCACGGTTGCGCGAGTCGATGCTGACCGCCGCGTTGCCCTCAGACCCGGATGAGGCGCGTTGCAGTTCCTGTGCCAACTGAACCAGCATGACAGCCGGCAGGTTATCAATACAAAAGTAGCCCAGGTCTTCTAGTGCGTGGAGGGCGATACTCTTGCCGGATCCGGACAGTCCGCTGACTATGATCAGATCCATGCTGGGCGTTCGCTGTGTTTGTCTCATGGCTAAGCGGGTCTTGCCGATGCTGTGAGCGCCTGGGCGCCTTGTTTACTCAGGCGTGTCCACAGCGTGAAACTCAAGTCAGCAGGCGGTACAGGGCATCGGCATCAGCCGCCTCGAAGATCTCTCGCCGGAACGGCGAATCAGAAAATGCACCGGCGAGTTGGCTCAGTATTCTAAGGTGCTGATCAGTGGCCTCAGCCGGAACCAACAGGCCAATCACGAGCGTGATTGGTTTATCGTCGATAGCATCAAAATCCAGTGGTTGGTGCAAGCGCACTGCGGCAGCGATCGGCTCACTGATCCCGTTCAGGCGACCGTGGGGCAGGGCAATTCCGTGGCCTATACCAGTGCTGCCAAGGCGTTCACGCTCGTTGAGCACGGCGAACACGGTATGCTGATCCATGCCCGGCAGTTGCCGCGAGAGCAGTTCTGCCAATTCTTCCAGCATGCGTTTCTTGCTTGATACCTTGATCGCCACAGCGACCCGGTCACGGGTCAACAGGGTCTGCAACGGACCCGCGCTGGTGGTTGCGGCGTTAGGTGCGGTCTGGCTCATGGTTTTCTGACATCGTTTTGATACTGCCATCTATCTGATGATGATCAGTTGTTTTTCCCTTGTGTCGCATGGCCTGGCGGTCCAGTTTATCCATCATGCTGTCGATCGCGGCGTACATATCGACAGCCTCGCCGTGTGCATGCAACTGAATGCCTCGGGCGTTAACGGTCACCTCGGCAAGGTGGTGCGCTTTTTCCACGTGCAGGACCACATGGACTGTAGTGATCTCGTCAAAATGATGAACAAGGCGGTTCATTTTTTCACCGACATAATCACGCAGCGTATCGGTGATTTCCAGGTGCTGGCCGGTAATGTTGAGTTGCATGGAAAACCTCTTTTGAGAATTAAGCTACAGGACACTTCGTCGCTGGGTCGCGGGTGGAATATTCATCTGCTCGCGGTATTTTGCCACCGTACGCCGAGCGATCTGGATGCCCTCGTTGTCGAGTATCGTTACCAGTTGGCTGTCGCTCACCGGCTTTAACGGGGCTTCGGATTCTATCACTTTGCGGATCCGAGCTTGTACTGCACGGGCCGAGGTTGCCGGCCCGGACGACTCTCCCACCCCACCTGAAAAAAAATATTTGAGCGGATAAACCCCATGGGGCGTGAGCAGATGCTTTTGATCGACGGCGCGGGAGATGGTCGATTCATGTAACTCGAGTTGTTGCGCAACAACGCGCATGGTCAGGGGAACCAGCGCCGAATCGCCGTTGTCCATAAAGCCTTGCTGGACATCAACGATCTCGCGTGCGACCCGCAGGATGGTGCTGTCCCGCTGTTCGAGGCTACGGATGAACCACTGGGCATTGCGCAGGTTCTCCTGCAGGTATTTCTGCGTTGGCGGGTCCTGGCCCCTGAGATACTGGCGGTAATGGTCGTTAAGTTGGACTCGCCGGGCGTTTTCCTGAGTTAAAGAGGTGGTCCAGCGATCGCCCTGGCGACGCACCATCGCATCGGGGATGATACTGGTCGCCACTTGCTCGAAGAGGCGCTCGCCGGGCTTGGGATCCAGCGAGTGGATCAAAGCCAGTGCCCGCGCGAGTGTCGGGCGGTCTATATCCAATAGCCGCACCAACTCATCGTAGCGGTGAGCCGATAACAGCGCCAAGTGTGTCTCGACCAACCGCTGGGCAGTGTTGAGTTCAGGGGTGTCGGGATCCAGGACTGATAATTGCAGGGTCAGGCATTCGCGCAGGTCGCGTGCACCGATCCCAGGCCAGGACAACTGCTGTAACAGGTGTAGTACTGAATTAATCTCGGAATCTTCCGGCACCGTTTGTGGTGCCAGAATCTGACGTAATTCATCGTAGTTCACCGTCAGGTAACCTTGCGGATCAAGGCAGCCGATCAGGGCGCGGGCAATCCACTGGTCAGATTCGCTCAGGCGGTGCAATGCCAGTTCGCCAAGCAGGACCTGCATCATGCCGTCAGGCGGGTTTTGCCATTGTGACTCAGCACTGACAGAAACACTCGAAAACGGGTCGAAACTGGACGAAGCCTGCGAAGATTCGTCCCAGCGGCGCTCTGAAGTTGCCGTGCTGTCCCAATAGTGTTCGTTGGGGTCATCCCGGTCTGCATGGATCCTGTCTTCTAGTGCCGATTCCTCATCGGTATCGACGACGGGCAGATCTGGGAGTGGGGCATCCGGGCCCGTGGATTCAGCTTCCTCAAGAAATGGATTCGACTCCATGGCGACGCTGATTTCCTGAGTCAGGTCGGCATACGACATCTGCAGAAGGCGGATCGATTGCTGTAACTGGGGGGTCAACTGCAGCCGCTGGCTGTGACCGATTTGAAGCGCCTGTTTCAATTTTTTCCCTGTACCGGGTCGTAGAGCTGCGACACAGCTACAAGCGGAAACTCGTGCCGAGATAGACCGAGCGCACCTCTTCATGTGCGAGGATATGCTCGGAGGTTCCGGAAGTCAGGACTCGGCCCTGCGTCAGGATGTAGGCGCGGTCACAGATATTCAATGTTTCCCGTACGTTATGGTCAGTGATCAGCAAGCCGATGCCCATATCTCGCAAGTCCGCGATGAGTTTCTGGATATCGCCAACGGATATCGGGTCGATTCCAGCAAAGGGTTCGTCCAGCAGTATGAATGCCGGCCGCAGGCAAACGGCTCGGGCAATTTCGACCCGGCGCCGCTCGCCACCAGAAAGGCTGTAACCATAGTCGCCAGCCTTGTGAGCGATGCCAAAGTGTTCCAGCATCTCGTCTGCTCGCTGTTCCCGGTCTACACGAGCCAGATCAGGCAGAGCTTCAAGGACGGCAAGCAGGTTCTCGCGCACCGTGAGGCGACGGAAAATAGAGGGCTCCTGCGGTAGGTAGCCAATACCTTTTCGTGCTCTTTGGTGCATTGGTAAAGTGCTGATATCTTCTCCGTCCAGCCAGATGTTGCCGGCATCACGGCGCACGAGGCCGCAGATCATGTAAAAGCAGGTGGTTTTACCGGCGCCATTTGGCCCCAGAAGGCCGACGACTTCCCCGCCGTTGACCTCAAGGTCGACCTCATCAACAACCACGTTGCCACCGAAGCGCTTAATCAGTCCTCGGGTTGTGAGTGTGCTCATCAGGGTGCCATCTGCCGCCCGCATGGCGGGTGGCTGGTGCATTTAATCCGTCGCGCCAGGGCGGTGTGCCAGCTTGCGCCAGTCATCTTGCCACTGCCCGGTCTTGCCGGGCTTGTGTATTCGGCCACTGGGTATCCAGGCCCTGAAATTTGCCGGGGGCTCAATCTGTTTCCAGTCGCCGCGCACCGCGATAACCCAGACCTTCTGTCCCCGGTTAGCTTCACCGATCACCATTGAGCCTGTTTCGGTCGAAGGGGCTGAACGCAGGCGCACTCGCGAACCCGTTACCACTCCAACACCTGCACTGGATGAAACGAATTTTCCATAAATCCAGACTTTTATTCCTCTGGGCGCGCTAACCTGGGCCCAGCCGTTGTCAGAGCGCAACAGCCGTACCGGGGTGTTAGCCGCCAGGGTACCCAACTGGGGGGCGGTCATGCTGCGCTGGGCAAAAACCGTTGCTCCTTTGTTGCCGATATAACGCATATCAGATGTATTTACAGTCTCAACCTTCGCTGTAGTGATAGGAGGTGTTGTTGCGGTGTTGCTGGTGTTTTTTGCATCAGGTTGGATGACCAGCCGGGCCCGGCCTGAATCTTTCTGCGAGGTGGCCGTCGGTGCATCTTCGCCAGCACGGGTTGTGCGGGTCGGTGCCTCAGTTCCGCCACGCACCTTCATTCGG
>CAJWEF010000006.1 GCA_913031305.1 uncultured Acidiferrobacteraceae bacterium | reverse complement strand
AGATGCTGGGCGTAGGACAGAAATTCCTTGAATTTGATTTCCCGGTTGCACAATACATCCGGGTTAGGCGTGCGCCCGGATCGGTATTCGCGCAAAAAAATGGCAAAGACCCGCTCCCAGTATTCATGCGAGAAATTAACGGTTCGAAGGGGTATATCCAGCGCATCACTGACTTGAGATGCCATGGCAAGGTCTTCGCGTGCCGCGCAGTACTCCTCGTCATCGTCCTCTTCCCAGTTCTTCATGAACAGGGCCGTGACATTCCAGCCGTCCCGTTTAAGATGTGAAGCCGCTATCCCGGAATCTACACCCCCGGATAGCCCGACCACGACAGAACCCTTGGTATTTGTCACTTTAGCTGGTAAAGCGTCCGCCGCCGCGATGGCTCAGTCTGCTTCGCTAAAAAGCAAGATGCGCGCTTCTGTGAGATCTTCCCACTTCGCACTGCGCGCAATATAAGGAAGCATGCCGTTATCCTGGAACCAGCTGTCTATGACGAAACGCTCGCCGGTGGCGACCTCCTGCAGTTGACCGGCCCAATGCGAATCGAAGCCGCCACTGCGATAAGCGCGATCCATCACATGGTGCCAGCGCAGGTGACCCTGCGATTCAAACAGATGCATATAGGTGGTGATGTTCAGTGACTCATCAATACAGTCAAGCTGGCCGGGAAAGTTAGGATTTTTTTCCAGATTCAAGCCTTTGTCGCGATGAGTCGGGGTGTGACGGCCCACAACAACTTCCATCCAGCCAATCGCCCGGCGTAGCTGTTCACGTTCGCCAGCCGCGCTGGTAGCGCCAGGATAGAACCAGCCAATGATACTGTGCCATTCAGTCTGAGAAAGCGTTACCGTTTGACGGGTTTTACAACTAAAGTTGTAGCAGATCTCGATTTCCTGCGCGCTGGCTTCACCAGCGAATACCAGCGCCCAAAGGGTCAGCAGGATGTGAAAAGAGCGCCGTGTTAAGAGAAGATAAGGTCGCATGAAACGCTAAGGACGAAGTGACTGACCGGGAAATTATAAACCAGTGTCGCCCGGAAAATTTGAGGTTACCTCTCGTGGCAAAGGGCGTCAGCCATCAATAGTGCTGTCGAGGTGGCCGGAAAAGCCCGGCGCCATCATATCGAGGAACTGGCGTGCTGGTGGCGAAAGGTATTTACGCTTTCGCAGCACTACGCCGTAACTGCGATTTGGGAAGAAACGGTCGAGCGGTATCTGGGCAACTTTTTCGTCACCTTCGAGGCAGATGGCGGTGACGATGGAAATGCCCAGGCCTAACTCGACATACTTCTTGATGACTTCCCAGCCGCCGGCTTCGAGCGTAACCGAATAATCGACTTGGTGCTGGGCAAAAACCATTTCAACCAGCCGCCAGGTTGCCAGGTGGCGCGGGGGCAGAATCAGACCGTGGGGGCCGATGTCTTGCAGTTTGATGCTGGCAGCACGCTTGCCGGCGAGGGGATGATCCAGTGGCGTGATCAGCATAGTTTTGAAATCAAAAATCGGCCGGTAACTGACATCCTCGGGAACCTCGAGCATGGAACCCACAGCAAAGTCCGCCTCGTCGGCACGGAGCATCGCCATGCCATCACGGCCAGTTACGTTATGCAATTTGATTCGTACTCCGGGATAGGTGTTGGCAAAATGTTTGATCGGCTCTGGTAACAGGTAAAGAATAGTGGACTCACCCGCTGCAATATTGATCTCACCGGAATTGAGGTTACCTAATTCGCTAGCAAAGGAATCGGCAATACCGTCGATACCCTGTACCAGCGGTTGGGCCAGCTCGAGCAGGGCTTCTCCCTGGGATGTCAGGCGGATTCTCGGCCCGCGACGCTCAAAAAGCTCCACATCGAGCTCACGCTCAAGAGCCTGAACCTGTAAAGATACTGAAGGTTGACTTAAAAATAGTTGCTCAGCGGCCCGAGAGATGCTGCCCAGGCGAGCCGAATAGCAAAAAGCGCGTAGCTGCTTGAGGCGATTCTGCTTGTAGTACGGTGGTGCGCTCATGGCTTCTTGGTGCTTTCAGTCAATGCATTGATAGATTCTATAATAGCGCCAGTTAATAATTAATATTGAAATAATTAAATTGTCAAATGCTAAGATAGAACCGAAACTTTGTACTTGGTCAGGCCAATTAACGTTAGTGCCTGAAATCTCGGCTAAAACATGCTTATTCCGATTGTGGCAAAAGCCATAGGCTGGCAGGGTTGAGCATCGACATCAAGAGGGTAAACCAACAATGGTAGAGCAGAGCAAGGACACGAAATCCCTGGAAGCACAATGGACCGATAATCCGCGTTGGAACGATGTCAAGCGTGACTACACGGCTGCCGATGTGGTACGTCTGCGTGGTTCGGTGCATATCGAGCACAGCCTGGCGCGTTTGGGAGCCGAAAAACTGTGGCGGCGCCTCAATACTGACGATTACGTTCCAACTCTCGGCGCCCTGACCGGCGGTCAGGCAGTTCAGCAGGTCAAGGCCGGTGCCAAGGCGATCTACCTGTCAGGCTGGCAGGTCGCGGCCGATGCCAATATCGCTGATACGATGTACCCCGACCAGTCACTCTACCCGGTTAACTCGGTCCCCGCCGTCGTGCGCCGAATTAATAACTCTTTCAAACGCGCCGATGAGATTCAGGTTTCGTCTGGCAAGGGTGACGTCGATTATTTTGTACCCATCATCGCTGACGCTGAAGCCGGTTTCGGTGGCGTGCTTAATGCGTTTGAACTGATGAAAGGAATGATCGAGGCCGGTGCCGGCGGAGTGCATTTTGAGGATCAACTCGCATCAGTGAAAAAATGCGGCCATATGGGCGGCAAAGTACTTGTGCCTACCCAGGAAGCGATCCAGAAGCTGGTCGCGGCCCGTCTGGCAGCAGATGTCTGTGGCGTGCCCACAGTGCTGTTGGCCCGCACCGATGCCAATGCTGCTGCGCTTCTCACCTCGGATGTGGATGAGCGCGATTGTGAATTTGTTACCGGTGAGCGTACCAACGAGGGGTTTTATGTGACCCGCGCCGGCCTTGACCAGGCGATCGCGCGTGGCCTTGCCTACGCACCGTATGCCGACCTTATCTGGTGCGAGACCGCGGTGCCGGATCTGGACGAGGCACGCCGTTTTGCCGATGCAATCCATGAACAGTTCCCCAACCAGTTACTGGCGTATAACTGTTCACCGTCGTTCAACTGGAAAAAGAACCTTGATGACGCCACGATTGCAAAGTTCCAACGCGAACTGGGTGCCATGGGCTATAAGTACCAGTTCATCACGCTCGCCGGGATACACAACATGTGGTACCACATGTTCGACCTTACCCATGAGTACGTGCGCAACGGTATGACGGCTTACGTAGAAATGGTACAGGAGCGCGAGTTTGCCGCCTCGAAGCGAGGCTACACTTTTGCCAGTCATCAGGCCGAAGTAGGGGCTGGGTATTTCGATGACGTGACCACCGTGATTCAAGGGGGTAGGTCCTCGGTAACGGCCATGGCCGGCTCGACTGAAGAGGAGCAGTTCGCAACTGGCTGATCCGCTTTAGCACGGTGCCAGGGTTCCACTTTCGTACGTTACTGAAAAAACAAAACCGGCAACAGGGTAACCTGCTGCCGGTTTTCTGTTTTAATAGGGTTTAATGGTCGCTATCGGGCCTTGAGAAAAGACTGCTATTGACCCTATATTAGTCACAACAGCAATAGATTTGCGGCACACTTGCCGGGTAACAATGAGCGAGCGTAAAGACATCCAGCGAACCGGTGGCACCTCAGTCGAGGAAGCCAAGCCTCGGCTAAAAAAACCGCGCCTGTTCCGTGTGCTACTGGTTAACGATGACTACACGCCCATGGAGTTTGTGGTCACCGTGCTGCAGCGAATCTTCCGTCTTCCCCAGGAGCAGGCGGTCCAAGTCATGCTAAAAGTACACACTGAGGGGTCTGGTGTCTGCGGGGTTTATACGGCTGAGGTGGCGGAGACCCGGGTGCGCGAAGTGTTGAATTTTGCCCGCGAGAACAAGCACCCACTGCAGTGCACAATGGAGTCCGAGTAAGCGCCATGCTTTCAAGCGAACTTGAATTTTCCCTTAACAGTGCGATCCAGAATGCCCGTGATGCACGCCATCAATACATCACGGTAGAACACCTGCTGGCCGCGTTGCTGGATAATCCACCGGCGGCGAAGGCGATACGAGCCTGCGGCGCCGAGGTAAGGGACTTGCGTGAAAAACTCGAGGAATTTCTCGACGAGTATGTACCCGTGCTGAGCGAGGAAGAGGATATCGATCCGCAGCCGGCATTGGGTTTTCAGCGTGTGATTCAGCGTGCCATCCTGCACGTGCAAAGCTCAGGCAAGCGCGAGGTTACCGGCACCAACGTACTGATCGCAATGTTTGCCGAGAAGGATTCTCATGCAGTGTATTTTCTGGGTGAAGAGGGCGTGTCGCGCTTCGATATTGTCAATTATGTTTCCCACGGTATTGCCCACAAAGGCGACACGCCGCGTGAATTGCCATCGCCCAGTGAGCAGGACGATGATGAGGACAGCGACGAGGAGTACCAGAGCGCATTGGCTGTGTTTGCGGTCAACCTCAATGAGCAGGCTATTGCCGGTAAGATCGATCCGTTGATTGGACGCTCACGTGAAATCGATCGCACCATGCAGATTCTGTGCCGACGGCGCAAGAACAACCCTCTGTATGTAGGTGAGGCGGGTGTCGGTAAAACGGCTATTGCTGAAGGCTTGGCACGCAAGATTGTCGAGGGTCAAGTTCCCGAAGCGTTGATCGATAGCACTATCTACGCGCTGGATCTGGGCGCTTTACTTGCGGGCACCAAGTACCGCGGTGATTTTGAACAGCGCCTGAAAGCGGTCCTGGCAGATCTTGAAGAAGCCGAGGGTGCAGTATTGTTCATCGACGAGATCCATACCGTGATTGGTGCGGGTGCTGCCTCAGGCGGAGCCATGGACGCGTCCAATTTGCTAAAGCCTATGTTGGCGTCTGGTGATGTCAGGTGCATCGGATCAACAACCTATCAGGAATATCGGGGAATATTCGAGAAGGATCGCGCACTGTCCCGACGTTTCCAGAAGGTCGATGTGCTCGAACCCAGTGTCGAAGAAACCGTCGAGATACTGCGCGGCTTAAAAACTGAGTTCGAAAAATATCATAGCGTGCGTTACACCGCGCCTGCATTACGCACCGCCGCCGGACTTTCTGCGCGGTATATCAATGATCGCTATCTGCCAGACAAGGCCATAGATGTCATTGATGAAGCCGGCGCCCAGGCGCGCCTCGCGTCTGCCTCCAAGCGCAAGAAAACGGTCGGCGTGTCTGATATCGAACGCGTGGTTTCAAAGATGGCGCGGATTCCGCCAAAGACCGTGAGCGCCACCGATAAAGATGTGTTGCGAACTCTGGACGGTGATCTTAAGCGCGTGGTTTTTGGTCAGGATATCGCCATTGGTGCGTTGGTCAGCGCGATCAAACTGTCACGCTCGGGCCTGGGTAATCCGGACCGGCCCATTTCATCTTTTTTGTTCTCAGGTCCGACGGGTGTGGGCAAGACCGAGGTGACCCGCCAGCTCGCCCTCACCCTGGGTATTGAGCTGGTCCGCTTTGACATGTCTGAGTATATGGAGCGCCATACCGTCTCGCGTTTAATTGGCGCACCGCCAGGCTACGTGGGTTTTGATCAGGGCGGGCTATTAACCGAGGCGATCACCCAGAATCCACATGCGGTGTTGCTTCTTGATGAGGTCGAAAAAGCCCACCCCGATGTTTTCAACCTGTTATTACAGGTTATGGACTACGGCACCCTGACTGATAACAACGGGCGCAAAGCAGATTTTCGCAACGTGATTATCGTGATGACCACTAATGCCGGCGCTACCCAGATGGCGCGGGGCTCGGTAGGCTTTGTCACCCAGGATCACAGTACCGATGACACTGAAGTGATCAACAAATTGTTTACACCGGAATTTCGTAACCGGCTTGATTCGATTATCCGCTTTGGCGCCCTTGATGAGCAGACCATTGCACACGTTGTCGACAAGTTTATTCTTCAGCTGGAGAGTCAACTGGCCGACAAACATGTTGCACTGCAGTTTGATAGCAGCGCCCGTCAGTGGCTAGCGCGCCATGGTCACGACGTCACGATGGGAGCTCGACCCATGGCGCGGTTAATCCGCGAACGTATTAACCAGGCATTGGCGGAGGAACTACTGTTTGGAGAGCTTGCGTCGGGTGGCAGCGTACGTGTCTACGAAAAAGACGATGACCTGGCTTTCGAGATAGATCCTCCCGTTCGTCACTGAGGCAGCCTCGCTGCAGGCGCGTGCGCTTCACCTTTATGATTGTTGTTTGGGTCAACGACGTCGCCAGGGCGGTTGTATGATCCGTAGAATTCAACCAAGATCAGTGCCCCGCTCGGGCGCACCCTTTAGCCAGGTTGTCATTGACGATCGTTACGCATACCTGGCGGGACTGGTCGCTGCCGATCTTCCAGCTGGAAGAATAGCTCTGGGAGATCCAGCGCTTGAAACCGAGGCTGTCATGCAGGCGATCGTCGATATCCTGGATGAGCTTGGGCTGGGGTGCAAGGATATCGTCCGTGCTGATGTTCATCTTTCAAGCCTTGACGATTTTGACGTGATGGACAGCGTTTATCGACGCTTTTTCGAAAAAGATAGTTACCCAGCCCGGACCACGACCGAGTCTCCACGGTTGTTCGGCGACTCGAAGGTCGAGATTACTGTTCAGGCTCGGTTGAAAGACTGAAAAAGACCTCCTGGGCATTATCAGGGAGTAACACAGGCATTCCATCCAGCATGGCCCGCCCATCACTTAAGCGCAACCGGCCCTTTGCAAACCAGGCGATCGCCTGCGGGTAGATCTGGTGTTCCACAGTGTGCACTCGTTGTGCCAGGGTTTCGGGCGTATCGTGTGGCTCAACCGGGACATGTCCCTGAATGAGGATCGGCCCGCCATCGAGTTCTGCGGTTACAAAATGTACGCTTGCCCCATGGTTTTTTACCCCATCGGCCAGCGCGCGTTGATGGGTATCGAGGCCAGGATAAAGGGGAAGCAGGGAAGGGTGTATGTTCAACATACACCCCAGGTACCGTTCGACAAAATCCTGCCCCAGGATACGCATAAAACCGGCCAGGACAATAAGATCGGGGCTGAAACTATCGACCAGATCTATCATCGCTGCATCAAAATCCACCCGCCGTTGGAAGTCACGATGATCGAGGCAATGAGCTGGAATACCGGCTTCGCGTGCCCGGGTTAGGCCATAGGCATCAGCTTGATTGCTGATCACTGCAGCCACTTGGGCCGGAATGAATCCGTCGGCACAGCGGTCGATGATTGCCTGCAGATTGCTGCCAGCGCCGCTGATCAGTACCACGAGCCGGCACTTGACCGGGGGTTCAGTCAAAGACAATGCCCCGGCTGCCGGCCTGCACCTCACCCAATCGGTATACCGTCTCTCCGCTGGCTTCGAGCATTTCGTGGGCTTGAGCGGCCGTATCCGAAGACACAATGATGACCAGGCCAATACCGCAGTTAAAGGTCCGTAGCATTTCGGTATCGTCAATCGAGCCCTCGGATTGCAGCCACTGGAAAATCTCTGGTCGAGGCCAGGCCGTAGCATCGATTCGGCAATCGCAGTTGCCCGGCAGTACCCGTGGAATATTGCCGGGCAGTCCGCCCCCGGTGATATGGGCAATGCCGTGTATTGGCACTGCTTTAAGCAAGGCCAGAATGGGGCGCACATAGATCCGCGTCGGCGCCAACAGCGCCTCACCCAGTGTGGTTTCACCTATAGCCTGGTCCAGTGTCGCGCTACTTCGCTCGAGTACTGCGCGCGCGAGGGAATAGCCATTCGAGTGCAGACCGCTCGACGCCAGGCCCAGTACCTGGTCGCCGGCGCGGATGTGACTGCCATCAATGATCTGGTCCTTTTCGACCACGCCTACGCAAAAGCCGGCGAGATCGTACTCTCCCGGCGAATATATCCCAGGCATCTCGGCTGTTTCTCCACCGATCAGCGCGGCACCGGCCGCCTCGCAGCCAGTAGCAATACCGGCGATGACCGATTGCGCATGTTCAGGCGACAATCTGCCAGTAGCAAAGTAGTCCAGGAAGTAAAGAGGTTCGGCCCCAAGAACCAGTACGTCATTGACACACATGGCGACCAAATCGATACCGATAGTGTCGTGGCGGTCGAGGATGACGGCAAGTTTCAGTTTGGTGCCGACCCCGTCGGTACCTGAGACCAGTACAGGCCGGCGATAACGATCGATGGGCAATTCAAAAAGCCCACCAAAGCCGCCGATATTGCCCAGGCATTCGGGCCGCTGTGTTTTTTGAACCAGAGGTTTGATGCGCTCGACCAGGCTTTCACCGGCCTCGATATCAACACCCGCATCGCGGTAGGTTAAAGGTGGATCATTGGGATGGGACACGTGTAATATCGCCATGAAGTAGCCAAGGGCTTATGGTATCTTATGTCTGGCTGGGAACGGGGATCCCCGGGCGCCAGCGCCTGGTGCTGACATCTTCTCAAACTCGTATCCTGCCTAAACCCGGGTGTACTTTTGCTTCATCAACTTCCTAATCTTCTGACCCTGGCGCGTATCGGTGCCGTGCCGGTATTGATCCTTTTCCTGCATGACGGCCGGTATGCCCCGGCGCTGGCGGTCTTTCTGGCTGCGGGTATCACCGATGGCCTTGATGGCTGGATCGCCAAACGCTTTGGCTATGTCACCCGCCTCGGTGCGATCCTCGACCCACTGGCAGACAAATTGCTCATCGTCAGCACCTACATCATGCTGGTATTGGCGGGGGATATCCCGTTCTGGGTGCTTTTGCTGATCGGTTTTCGTGACCTTGGCATCATTGGCGGTGTGCTGGTCTTGCAGACACTGCATGGCGAAGTGCAAATGCGCCCAAGCCCGGTTAGTAAGCTGAACACCTTCTTGCAGATTTCCCTGGTGGTGCTGATCATGGTTGAGCGTGTCGATCTATTTGCTTTGCCTGTACTCACTGAGATCTTGCTATGGCTGGTGGTAGCAACCACTTTGGTCAGCGCGTTCCACTACGTTTATTTCTGGTTTATCCGCCCGAACCCCGGCGCTGGGCGCTCATCAATTAGGACAGATCATTGACGGACGTTATGACTAGACAAATCCACCTGCCGTTGCGATTGTCTGACAGCGCCTCATTCGAGAATTTTCTTACCGGCAGTAACGGCCAGGTACTCGATGTGCTTGGTCGATTCGGGAGCGTGGGCGCCCCACAGATGCTCTATCTTCATGGCCCGCCCGGGTGTGGCAAGTCGCATCTGCTGCACGCCTGTTGCCGGAGCAAAGGTGAATCGATACCGCTGACGGTTTATGTGCCCACTGGTGTGGACAGTGTAGGACCACAAATGCTGAGTGAGCTTGATCCACGCAGCATGGTCTGCGTGGATGATGTCGAGCATATCTGTGCAGATCGCGCCTGGGAAGAGGCGCTACTGGACCTTTACGAGCAGTTGCAGGAGGCAGGCGGTTGTTTGCTGGTAGCCGGGCGCTACCCGCCTGCACAGGCGGGCTTTCTGTTGGCAGACCTCGCCACACGATTGGCCTCGGGCGGTGTCTGGACTTTGTACCCCCTGAGCGAGGCGCAGTTGCCTGAGGCGATGCGCCTGCGAGCCCGTCTTCGTGGATTGGAAATGCCCGAAGCAGTTAGCGCTTACCTGCTGCGCCGGGTACCACGGGATCCGGCCACACTCTTTGCTCTGCTCGATCAGATTGACGAGCAGGCCTTCTCGGACCAGCGTCGCCTGACCGTGCCGTTTGTGCGGGAATTTGCGATTCGTTTTCTGGGTAGTTAGGCTTTTGTCAGCGCCGCAGCAGTTGTTGCCAGTCGCATCCCCAGCGACCGGCACAGGATTTTTTCTTCGGCGCTGATGGGTTTTTCATTTTGTGCTCCAGCCACGTGGCTGGCGCCATAGGGCGTGCCGCCGGTCTGGGTATCATTGAGTGCCTGTTCCGTGAAGGGTAATCCACAGATGAGCATGCCATGGTGTAACAGCGGCAACATCATCGACAGTAAAGTCGATTCCTGGCCGCCGTGCTGGCTTGACGAAGAGGTAAAGACTGCCCCCGGCTTTCCGGCCAGGGTGCCGGCCAGCCAGTTGGTACCAGTGCTTTCCAGAAAATACTTGAGCGCAGTGGCCATCTGGCCAAAACGTGTCGGACTCCCCAGCGCCAGGCCATCGCACTGCCCGAGATCGTCCAGCGAGACATAAGGCGGCCCATTTTCAGGAATCTTGGGAGCCGTGGCTTCAGGGGTTGCCGATACCGGTGGCACGGTACGCAGTCGAGCCGAGCAGCCATCGACACTCTCGACGCCCTGGCAGATCAGCCGCGCCATCGTTGCCACCGCACCCTCGCGGCTGTAGTACAGAACCAGTATTTCTGTCATAGGGTCATTCAATGTGGTTCACAGGATTTCCAGTACCTGTTCTGGCGGTCGTCCGATCACTGCCCGGCCGTTGTTGACGACAATGGGGCGCTGCAGCAGGATCGGATGATCAACCATCGCCTGTAACAGTTGCGCATCATCGGCCTGTGCCAGATTCATTTCTTGGTACGGCGCTTCACCGGGACGTATCATGGCCATAACCGAGCATCCCAGCAAAGTCTGCAGTTCTTTGAGCGTCTCCTGGCTGGGTGGGTTTTCCAGATAGTCAACAATTTGGGGCTCAAGGCCACGTTCGCGCACCAGAGCCAGGGTTGCTCGAGATTTGGAGCAGCGAGGGTTGTGGTACAGCACAACTGGCATGATCTTCTCCATGATTTTCTTGACAGAATGAGGGGTACGAAGGTACATTGCCCCAGATAAACTGGCCCGTAAACATAGCGGCTAAGTTACCTGATTTTATACGCAAACCTCCCACAGAGAGCGACCCGATGACAATAAATACAACACCAATCCGTACCCTGCTGGCACTGTTGGCGGTGGCTGTTGTTGCCACGGGCTGTGTGACAGCGAAACCGACTGAAACCGAGGCCGGCACAGCTACTGCTGCAGCCCCGGCGCCAGCGACGTCGACCGCCACAGCAATTGTGTCAGCTCCGGCCAAGCCTGACGATTGGTGCGATCGCTACCCCGATTCCTTCGTTTGCCAGGAAGAGAAAGCCGACTCCGGTGATTGGTGCACCCGACATCCTGATTCCTTCGTTTGCCAGGAAGAGAAAGCCGACTCCGGTGATTGGTGTACCCGACATCCTGATTCATTCGTCTGTCATGAAAAGACAACCGACTCCGGTGATTGGTGCACCCGACATCCTGATTCCTTCGTTTGCCAGCCAGCGGCACCCGTGCCTTCAATATCGGCTTACGTTGTACAGGGAGGGGATCACCTGTGGGGAATTTCCTCGCAGCCCAAAGTCTACGGCGATCCCTACCAGTGGCCGTTGCTTTTTAAACGCAACCGCGCTGACATTGGCGATGCTGATCTGATCTACCCGGGCCAATTAATTCAGATTGAAAGGGATCTCACAGATTTTCAGATTCAAGAGGCCATCGATCATGCCCGGACACGTGGTGCCTGGTCACTGGGTGTTACCGAGGCTACTGATCTTAAGTACCTGGAGGCAACTCAGGCCAGCTCGGCCAGCGCAGCAACAGCCGATGACGCAGCTCAGATGATTGCGCAGGCAAGCGCCGATCTGGACGCCGCTAAAGGGGTTGGAGGCGTTTGGCGTCTGATTGATTCAGCCACAGGTGGCAAAGCCGTGAGTATCAGCAAATTACTCCAGGCGGCAAAGGCAAAACTCGAAGCGGGTGACGCCAGCGAGGCCTACCGGATGGCCAACCGGGTATCGGAAGCCGCGCAGATGGGCGTCGCTCAAGTGGCCGAACAGGTAGATGCGGGACCGGTCTATAACTGAGCCGCCCGCGGGCTATATCGAAAAGGCCTCGGTAACCCGGGGCCTTTTTTTTCACAATTGGTTAACGATGTGACGGCGAAACGGCTATGAGTGGGCACTTTGGCCGCTGATCATTGCCGATGATCTTGTGAAACAGTCCAGTTCCTATTCAATAGGTCTTATTACCCGGGTGTTCAGTCGGGTTCGCCAGGGCCGCTTGCACCGTGTTGCCTCGGCGTTGGCGTTCACTACCTTGTTGGCGCTGGTACCGCTGATCACGGTGAGTTTTTCGATTCTGTCGTTATTTCCTTTTGTTTCCAGTTGGCGTGGCAGCGTCGAAGATTTTCTTTACAGTAATCTGGTGCCGGCGACGGGCGAGGTAGTGAGCGGCTATCTACGCGAATTTTCCAGTCAGGCAGGAACGCTGACTGGCCTGGGCTTGGTTGCACTCATGGCAACCGCCTTGCTTTTGTTGTCAACCATCGAGGATGCGCTTAATGGCATCTGGGGGGTGCGCAAGGGTCGTACACCCATGCAACGTCTGCTGCTTTACTGGGCGATGCTGACTCTAGGTCCGATATTGGTGGCTGCAAGCTTGTCTTTGAGTTCTTATCTGGGCTCATTGGTCTTTTTGGATTTGATACCGGGCAAGCAACTGGTCAGCGCCACGGCTTTGCTGGGATTGCCGGCCCTGGTGGAGGGCCTGGGCTTTCTCTTGATGTACCTGGTGATTCCAAATTGCCCGGTGCGATTCCGTTATGCCCTGACCGGGGCGATAACCGCTATGGTCTTGTTCGAAATGGCAAAGCATGTATTTATATTGTTCATTGCCAATTTCAACACCTATCAGATTATCTATGGCGTGCTTTGGACGATACCGGTGTTTTTGGTCTGGATTTTTGTGTCCTGGCTGGTCACGTTACTGGGGGCGTGTGTGGCTGCAGAGATGGCGGTATTGGCGTCGGCAGTCGTTCCTGCGCCGCGGATGCGTCCAGTGATGGGATCAAACACTGATGCAGATCAGAACCGCTCGCGCAAGAATCGATAAGGCTTGTGGCCGAAGAGGAGGCCAGTTGCATTTCATGACCACTCCTACCTGGTGCAGCGATAAGCCTGCCGTGAAGAGCACGCCAGGGGGCTATGCCCACCCAGATCTTAGAACAATTTGCTTAAATTTTAATATATTATTATATTGTAACAATATTCGAATTATTCTTAAGCCTCCCTGAAGGTCTTTTGGTATGACACTATCTGCTGCACTCCGAGCAGTTCTCATGTTCGGTTTGGTTCTTGTAGCTTGGCCGGCAATGGCCGGCGAGGTCCGTGATCCGGCTGTACATTTTTTCCAGGACAGTTTCAATGATCTGTCTGAGGAAGCCGAAATCGCGCAAGAGGAGGGTAAGGCCGGCGTTTTGGTGATGTTTGAAACGGGCGATTGCCCCTGGTGTAGGCGAATGAAGGACACCGTGCTTAATCAGCCCCAGGTGCAGGATTATTTTCGAGCTCATTTTCGGGTAATCGCAATCAACGCGGAAGGGGATGCTCTGGTGACAGGATTCGATGGGGTCGAAGTGTCAGAAACTGAGTTTGCGCTTCGGCATAACCGAGTGCGTGCTACTCCGGCATTCCTGTTTTTCGATCCTCAGGGGAAATTGCTGACCCGCTATACCGGTACAACCCGTGATCCACAGGAATTCATCTGGCTGGGCGAGTATGTCGTTGGCGCCCATTTCAAGACCGAGCGTTTTTCCCGGTACAAGCGCAAGCGCCGGGAGGAATCCTCCTGAGTCGATGTGCGAAGGCGGTCTTTGGCCTGGCAGTAGATCTTTGATGATACGTCGTACTGCGCAGCTAGCCCTACTGGTGTTTGCTGCCGGATTGGCACAGTTGCCAGCGCTGGCGGACAGTGCTATTGCACCAGTTGAGCCCCTGCCTCAACCGTTGACACTCCAGGACGCCCTGCGGCTGGCTGGCGAAAACCATCCGAACCTTAGTCTTGCGCGAGCCGGGGTTTTGGCTGCCCAGATTCGCTTGCAGAAAGTGGAATCAAGTTTCGGGGCAAGTGTATTACTTGAACTACAGCCGCGTGCGGCAAGCAAGGCTTCTGTGTCTGGTGTCGATTTTCAAGATGATAGCCGTTATGGGTTAGTGTGGCGCAAACGTTTAACCGATTTTGGTCGGAGCGCCAGCCGACGTGAAGTGGCAGGAGCAACCCTACAGGCCAAGCAGGCGATCTACGAGGCGAGGCATGGCCGCCACACTCTTGAGATCATGGAGCGTTTTTTTGCAGTCACCCTGGCCGATTACGCTTACCAGATGCACGATGAGCGTATGACGATCAGTTATTTTCGCTACACGCGCATGCTTGAGCGCCAGACCCGGTTTGAGCAGTATTCTGATCTGGAGGTGGCTGAGCGCGAGGTAACGTATCGCCAGCAGTATGTTGCACGCCTACAAGCAGATTTACAGCGTCGCCAGACCCGGCACCAGCTCGCCCTCGCACTGGGTAGGCCAGGTGAATTATCCGGCGAACTGGTGATGCCTGATCTTGCGGTCTACCGCAAGCGCGAGATCCCTCAATATGCAGACTTAGTGGATCGGGTTATTCTGTCATCCCCTGCGTTACAGTTCCTGCGCCACGATGTGGCCGCGGCAAAGGCCGCCATTGATGTTGCCCAAAAACTTAATTCACCGGTGTTAAGTGCCGAGCTTGAGGCCCGTGAATACGTCAACAGCGCAAGTTCCAGCCGCGATCGGTACCGGGCCAACCTCAAGTTCAGCATGCCTTTATTTGATGGAACAGGTAGTCGTGATATTGAGGTCGCGCTGGCGCAAAATACACTTTTGCACAAACAGGCTGCGCTCGCGTCATCAGAGTATGCGGTACGCGAGGAGGTGCTGATGCTGCTGCACGAGCTTGAGGTCAACCGGGCAGAGGAAGCAGCGGCGCAGGCGCAGGAAACTTATCGCGGCTATTACCAGGATCGCAGTCGCGCCATGTACGAACTGGAGCTGCGCTCGGACTTAGGTGATGCTCAGGCCGCAGCGGCTGAAGCCATGCTGGAGTCAATCCGGGTTGATTTCGAGCGAGCGCTGTTGTGGACGCAGCTTGATAGTCTGCTTGGGCTGCCATCAGCCCTGATTCAGGAGAATTAAACGCTATGAAATTCCTCATCCGTCCGCTTATTGGAGTACTGCTACTGATTGTTGCCCTGGATGCATTTGCACAAACCTTGCAAGGGTCTATTGGCTGGAATCGTCGAGTGGCTTTGGGTTTTGGAATGTCAGGGCAAGTGGAAACCGTACTGGTTCAGCCGGGGGCCGCAGTGAATAGCGGCGAGATCTTGGTGAGGCTTGACGCAACAGTTTACGAGATTGCATTGCGCAAAGTGGGTAATGCCGAGGAACTGTATCGCGTGGAACGAGACCAACAGCGCGCCGATTTTGATCGCGAACAGACGCTATTTGACGAAGGCTCTTTACCTGCAGTGCAGTTGGATCTGGAAAAACTTGAACTGGCGCGTGTCGAGTCCGCCTACGCTGGCGCTTTACTCGAACGTCAGCACGCCGAGTTTCAGCTCGAACTTGCACGCTTGAAAGCTCCTTTTTCAGCGTGGGTTATCGATTCGGCGTTTGCGCCTGGTCAATATGTGAACCATGATTTGGGCGATCCTCCGGTGATCACACTGGCTGAGCGAGGGTTCTATCTTGCTCGGGTATTGGTCAATGCCCAAACCGCTGCCGTGTTCTCAGTGGAAAGCGACGTTCGGGTTCAGGTAGTCGGTCGAGAGTTTGAGGCGATCACCAGCGCGATCGGTCTCGAGCCGACTCCTGGGTCTGAGCAGAATGCGCAGTATCTGCTGGCGGTTCGTTTTGCCAGTGACCAGTTGATTCGCCCTGGCACTGCATGCACGGTTACTCTGCCTTGAGCAAGAGTCCTTGTGAGCAACCCTTATAGTGATGCGATAGTTTGCAAGGTAGTGACCAACTCGTCTAGGGGATAATCTGCCGATTCACCGTTGGCACGATTGCGGTATTCCACCGAGCCATTGGCCAGGCCACGCTCCCCCACAACGATGCGGTGTGGAATGCCAATCAAGTCCATTTCTGAGAACATGACTCCCGGGCGTTCTTCGCGATCGTCCAGTAGCACTTCGAAACCAGCGTCGACCAGTTTGTCATAAAGCTCCTCTACGACCTGTGCGACCTTTGGCGATTTTTTGAGTCCGATCGGCACAATGCATACATCAAAAGGTGCCAGGGGTGGCGGCCAGACAATGCCGTTGTCGTCGTGATTCTGTTCAATGGCGGCAGCAACGATCCGGGTAATGCCAATTCCGTAACAGCCCATATACAGCGGTTGATTGCGGCCGTTGGCATCAAGGTAGGTCGCATCCAGCGCCTCGCTGTACTTGGTGCCCAATTGAAACACGTGGCCTACCTCGATTCCCCGGCGTACCTGGATTTCTTTTTTGGAATCGGTTGGGCACGGATCGCCATTGACGGCTTGGCGAATATCCTGGGTTGTAGGCTCAGGCAGGTCGCGCCCCCAGTTGACGCCGGTAAGGTGAACATCGTCGCGATTGGCGCCGCAGACAAAATCTGCGAGCACGCCGGCACTGTGATCAACAATCATAGGAATTTTCAGGCCCACAGGCCCAATTGAACCTGGGGATGCACCGGTGGCGTTATGGATGGCCTCTGCACTCGCCATCCGTAACGGCTTGGCGACCTCGTCCAGGAATTCGGCTTTGACGCTGTTCAGTTCGTGATCGCCACGCAGAATGAGGGCAATCGGTGTTCCCGAAGAGCCTTGCACTACCAGGGTTTTCACGGTTTTCTCAGCATTCACTGCTAGAAAATCACAAAGATCAGCAATGCTGTGTTGGTTTGGGGTGTCGACTTCACTCATTTTTTCGCCGGGCGCCGCACGCGAGCCAACCGGCCGCACGAGATCAACTTTCTCGACGTTGGCGGCGTAGTCACATGATGAGCAAAGCGCGATCGCATCCTCACCTGAGTTGGCCATAACATGGAATTCGTGCGAAAAATTTCCACCGATGGTTCCGCTGTCCGCTTCGACGGCCTGAGTTTCGAGGCCGAGGCGTTTAAAGATTCGTGTATAGGCGTCGTACATCGTTTGGTAACTTTCGGCCATGCCTTGGGTGTCGCGATCGAAGGAGTAGGCATCTTTCATGATGAATTCCCGAGCCCGCATCACCCCAAAGCGCGGCCGAATCTCATCGCGGAACTTGGTTTGCACCTGGTATAAATTGACCGGCAGTTGACGGTAACTGCGGATCGTCGAGCGCGCGAGTGTCGTAATAACCTCTTCATGGGTCGGGCCAAAGCAGAAGTCACGCTGGTGGCGATCGGTAAAACGCAGCAACTCCGGACCGTAGTCGTCCCAGCGGCCGGATTCACGCCACAGTTCGGCGGGCTGCACGGCGGGCAGTAAGACTTCCTGGGCGCCGGCCCGATTCATCTCTTCACGCACTACAGACTCAACTTTGCCTAGGATGCGATGCCCCAATGGCAACCAGTTGTAAATCCCAGAGGCCACCTGACGGATCAGGCCAGCCCGGAGCATCAGTTGGTGGCTGATAATCTCGGCGTCAGCAGGAATTTCCTTAAGTGTGGCAAGAAAAAAACGGGAGGTGCGCATAAATCGTTGACTGGATTAGCGGTTATTAAGATGGAGTGTATGCGTTTTGTAGTACTGATGGGCTTTCATCTTTGATATGGCCAGTCCAGGCTTGACTCTTGGTTGCGTGTCGCTCAATGTTTAATTCCCGGTTTGGGTTTTCTGAGCTGAACCCGCACAGAATCAGTTTTCTCACCGCCTAATGTGGGTCGAGACGTCATTTTTATCCCGCGGGCTTCATTCAATTCCCTTTCCCGGGCGCTAATCAGAGAGAGACAATCTCGCATCCTGACGATGGCCCCGCTCGACAGGACATGGCGAGCGCCTTTATGTACCGCCGTCTCGTGAGCGATCTCAGTCAATATCAAACGCATCTCACGCAATACGCGAGCTTCTATGGTTTCTGTTGTCACCTTATGTAATTGCCCTCAACTCATCCAAGGTTTAAGCCCACTAGGAAATCCAGTAAACACAAAGAGTAATGCAGTTGGGTTCATGGAGTTAGTTCAAGCCCGGATTGCTTGGTAAGTCGCAACAACATCTTAGCGGCAAAATCCCATTTGATTTTAGGCCCGCAGACTAGGCGATCAACCCCATGAGCAGTTTCGACCCGTGCGGGGCTTAGTGAGAAGGCGCTGAGCAGATCTGACCCACTTCACTGACCGCCACTGATAACATGGCAAAGTCCAGATTGCTGGATTTTTGCAGGTCGTTGATCATCTGCGCCAGGCGCTCAGTGTCAGTGCGGTGAGTAGCAACCCACTGGCGAACCCCGGCCTTGCCGCGACCACCTTCGGTATCAAGAATATTGGCAGTGATCATACGCTGGCTGAGATGCAGATCAGAACGCAGGGTTGAGCGGGCAAGGGCGTGCCAGTGATTAGTGATCGGCAGGTCACGAATGTGATCGGAAAGCCAGTGCAAGCCGAGACGATCACCGGTATCGAAATAGACCGTCGCGACCTGGGCGATATCATGCTCACAACTGTTGGCCACATCAGCGATGTCCAGGGCGCTGGTGAGAGCAGCCAGAGCTGCGACGTGGTTGGCCAGTGTCGCCGGCACGTCTGCGTTCAAATAGCGGCGTACCCGGCGTTTTTGTGTCAGGCGGTTTGAAGCGGCCAGCGCCCGGGGAAAACTGCGGCGAAGTTTATCTACCCCACCGCGAAATTCGGCCACCGTTGCAGCAATATCAATGGGCCGCTGCCGATGACGTAACATCCAGGCGGTGGCGCGCTCAAGCAGTTGGCGAGTCTCATGCATAAGTTCTTTTTGTGTTTTCGAGGCGACCCGATGATCCAGCGCCTCAATTTCGCGCCATAACTCACGTAGCCGGAAGATTTCGCGTACCGCAGCGTATGCCCGCGCCGTGTCCGCCGGAAGACCGCCTGTCAGTTCATTCATTCTCAACGTGAAGCCGGATCCGACGCGATTGATCATGCTGTTCGTCACGTGGGTTGCAATGATTTCCCGGCGCAGGCGGTGGGGCGCCATGAAGCGGTCAAAGCGAGGGCTCAAGGCCTGGGGAAAATAGCGTTGCAGGTCTTCACCGAGGAAGGGATCTTCAGGCACGTCCGACTCAAGCAGAATCTGGTAGGTCGAGATCTTGCTGTGGGCTAAAAGTACTGCCAGTTCAGGCCGCGTAAGGCCTTGGCCTCGGGAAATACGTTCGGCAATCTCTTCATCCCCGGGCAGGTGTTCCAGTTCCCGGTCGAGTCCGTAATTGCGCTCGAGTTGGCGCATGGCGCGGCTGTGGTGGTGAATCAGGCTCGGTGCCCGGTCTACTGCCAATGCCAGTGCCTGGGTTTGTGCATAGTTGTTGCGTAACACCAGGAGCGCAACCTCTTCGGTCATTGCCTCCAGCAGGGTGTTGCGCTCATCCATATCAATCTCATACGCTTCGAGGGCCGCGCTAAGAAGAATCTTAATGTTCACTTCGTGGTCGGAGGTATCGACCCCGGCGGAGTTATCAATTGCATCGGTGTGGCATAGACCTCCGCGATGACTGAATTCAATTCGACCCAGTTGAGTGAGTCCGAGATTCCCGCCCTCGCCAATGACGCGGCAGCGCAACTGTGAGGCATCAACCCGCAATGCGTCATTGACCCGATCGCCGACGGACTCATGACTTTCGGTTGACGCTTTGATATAGGTTCCGATGCCGCCGTTAAACAGCAGGTCGGCCGGGCTTTTGATCATCTCGTGTATCAATTCGGTTGGACTGAGTTGTTGCACACCAATACCTAACGCCTTACGGGCAGGCTCAGTTAACTCTATCGACTTGGCGGTACGTGGCCATATGCCGCCTCCGGCTGAGAGTTTCGTCAGGTCGTAATCAGCCCACGTGGAGCGGGGCATTCGAAACAGTCGTTGGCGCTCTTTGAACGAGGCTTTGGGATCCGGCTGCGGATCAATGAAAATGTGCTCGTGGTTGAAAGCGCCGATCAGGCGGATATGAGGAGAAAGCAACATGCCGTTACCGAATACATCCCCGGACATGTCGCCAATACCCAGAACGGTAAAAGGTTGCGCCTGGGTATCAATATCCAGATCGCGGAACAAGCGCTTGACTGACTCCCACGCACCACGGGCAGTGATGCCCATGGCCTTGTGGTCGTAGCCAGTCTTGCCTCCCGAAGCAAAGGCGTCCCCCAGCCAGTAATCGTATTCAGCCGCCACGTCGTTGGCAAGATCCGAGAACGTTGCTGTTCCCTTATCGGCGGCAACGACCAGGTAGGGATCATCTTCGTCGTAGCGTACAACGCGGGGCGGTGGAATGACGGAATCGCCACGGCGATTATCTGTCAGATCGAGCAGGCCGCGGATGAAAGTCTGGTAGCAAGAGCGTACTTCATCGCCGCGCTCACCGGGTTCGAGTTCGGATAGGCGCCGCGCAATAAACCCGCCTTTGGAGCCGACCGGGATAATGACAGCGTTCTTGGCGATCTGTGCTTTGACAAGCCCCAGGACTTCGGTGCGAAAATCTTCCGGGCGATCAGACCAGCGCAGGCCACCCCGGGCTACTTTACCGCCGCGCAGGTGGATCGCCTCGACCCGGGATGAGTAGACGAAGATCTCCGCCATCGGCCGGGGCCGGGGCATGCGGGTAATGGCGCTACAGTTGATCTTGAACGAGAGTCGCCACGGGTGCTCGCGGTGATGGTCTTGAAAATAGTTGGTTCGAAGCATCGACTCAATAAGATTAACGAAAGCCGAGAGAATACGGTCTTCGTCTAGATTGGTAACCCGTTCAAGCCCAGCCGCGATTTCATCTCTTATGTTCTGTACTGTTTCGGCGCGATCACCGGCCAGATCTGGATCAAAGCGGGCGCGAAACAGTCGGATGACCCGGATGGCCATATGCGGGTTGCCTGCCAGGGTCTCAATCACATAATCCTGGCTGTACCGAAAACGCAGTTGCCTCAGGTAGCGATAGGCTGCGCGTAATAACGTGATCTCTTTCCAGTCGAGACCAGCACGCAGCACCAGTCGGTTGAAGCCGTCGTTGTCTGCCTGACGAGACCAGACCCGTTGCAGCACAGTTTCAAAATGATGTTTGCCGTTATCGACATCAATGTCGCTGCGGTCACGGTCTTCCAGATCAAACACATGCAGGAAAACCAGCGCACCTTCCTGGCTTGTTATCCGGTAGGGGCGTTCAGATAAAACACGAAGACCCATATTCTCGATGACCGGCAGAACATCCGAGAGGACAGCCGCGGCGCCTGGAGAATAAAGCTTAAGCTGTGCGCGATTGGCCTGACTGTCGCGCTCGCGATACAGTTCAATACCCAACTGCGAGCTTTGCTCGGCAGCGACAATCTGTTCCAGATCACAGGCCCCGTACTGGGGAGTGAACTCTTCCTGATAAGCGGTTGGAAAGCCATCGCCCCAGGTTTCGAAGCGAGCCAGGGCAGCCTCCCCTGCATATTCGGTTTCGAGCGATGAGTGCAAGCCTTCTCGCCATGACCGCGCGGCTTGCGCTATGCGTTGCTCGAGGGCCACAGTGTCTGGCGAGAGCGCACCCTCGGGATCGACGCTAATCAGGTAATGAATCCGCGCCAGCACCGAGTCGGAAAAATGCACATCGAACTGAAGTGTGTGGCCGGCATAGGCTTGCAGAAGAATGTTTCCTATTTTCTGCCGCAGATCGCTGTTAAACAGGTCACGCGGAACAAAAACCAGACAGGAATAAAAGCGTCCGAAACGGTCACGGCGTTGAAACAGGCGGGTACGTTGACGCTCCTGTAGCTCGAGCATTCCGATAGTGATCGAGTACAGTTCTTCATCACCGATCTGGAACAGATCATCTCGCGGGTAACTTTCAACGAGATTCTGCAATACCTTAATGCCATGTCCGTTTTCGGGAAGCCCGCTGCGCTGTAGCACGTGCTTAAGTTTGCGCCGCAGAACAGGCACATCAGCTACGCTGTGAGTGTAGGCAGCTGCAGAAAAAAGGCCCAGCAGGCAGGTCTCACCGGTTAACTGGCCCTGTGCATTAAAATGCCGTACCGCTATCAAGTCCATGTAAGCCGGGCGGTGTACGAGCGAGCGTTTGCTGGATTTAGTAAGTAGTAACGGGTCGGATTCGTTAAGATAGCCCGGTAGTTCTGAAGGCAGCACAAGAAGGCGTTGGTTCAAGTCTGATTGGGGTTGTGGGCGCAAGATGCCCAGTGCCGAGTCCGCCCGCGCGACCAATGACGGTTCTTCGCCTGCCAGGGCGTCAAATTCAATGGCCCCAAGGAAAGTAAAGTGATCATCTGCAATCCAGTGGCAAAGGGCCGCCACTTCGCCAGCGGATTCCGGATCCAGCGGGGGGTGATCGGGATGGATACCCTCGGCGGTCGCCAAAGCCAGATCACGCATGGCTTCCCAGTCGGTATCAGCGGCTCGGACCTCGGCGAGGACGCGGTTAATTTCCTGCGTGATTGCCGCAAGGCGCCCCGGCGTAGTCTGGTGGCTGAACTGAAAAGACAAAAACGATTCTTTACAGGCTTCTTCGTCCTGATTATTCAGAGCTACCATGGTGCCATCGGGATCACGCTCGACGCTGATCACGGGATGAACTGTCAGATGAATGGTATGACCCAGTCGGTTCAGGGCCATGCGGATGGAATCGACCAGAAAGGCCATGTCATCAACGACAATCTCGACCACACTGTGCCGCGTCTGCCAGCCGTGAACTTCGGTCGTGGGGTTGTAGATACGCAGGCAGGCGTTCCCAGCTACTCGGCGCTGTGCAAACTTAAGGTGAGCCAGGGCTGCCCCGTAAAGGTCGTCCAAGGGAGCCTGTTCCAGATCCTCGGTGGGTACTCGGTGGTAATAGGCTTTGAAAAAGGACCTTGCGCGCTCGACCTGTCTCGCTGGAAGCCTTTCCCGGGCAAGATCGGATAGCTGTTGAATCAGCTTATCAAGTGTGAAATGCGGTGTGACTGACATCTAGTGAGGCCTCCACGGCCCTTTGCTGCAAGGGGGCAAGCAGGTCGGAATATACGTGAATTCCAAGAAGGGTTAAATTGTTTTGACGAGATTGATGTGAACGGATACGGTTGCATGGAAAGGCCATCACCGCGTTAAGGCACAGATACTATCTGCTGGCCTTTCAGGCACCACATTTAATGGGAGTAAATTATGATCGACCAGCCGCTATGGCGGCCTACCTCCGAGCAGATTGCCGACAGCAACATGACAGCTTTTGCCCGCGATGCGGCATTACGTTGGGGTCGGGTATTCGATGACTACACCGCGTTGCATCAGTGGTCGGTCAGCGAGTCCGGCCAGTTCTGGCTCAGCGTCTGGGAGATGGCTGGTGTGATTGCCTCTGGCAAGATTGATCCAGCAGTCGAAAATCCCAAGCGGTTGCCCGGGGCACGCTGGTTTCCCAATGTTCGTCTGAATTTCGCCCGCAACCTGCTGCGTCGTCGCGATGACGCGCCGGCGCTGATTTTTCGTTCAGAAGACAAAATAAAACGTACGCTGAGTTATGCCGAGTTGTATCGGCAGGTGGCAGGACTTGCTGGCGCACTCCGCCAGGCCGGCATCGGGCCAGGAGACCGGGTCTGTGGTTTTATGCCCAACATGCCCGAAACGGTCAGCGCCATGCTGGCGACGGCGTCCGTGGGCGCGACATGGTCATCTTGTTCACCGGATTTCGGCGTGCAGGGCGTACTGGACCGATTTGGCCAGATCACGCCCCGAGTACTGTTCAGTGCGGATGGTTACTTCTATAACGGCAAGGCGCATGACTCTTTGGAGAAGCTGCATAAGATTCAACAAGGCCTGCCGTCACTGGAGCACACCGTGGTCGTGCCTTTTTTCTCGAACGATCCCGACCTGTCACGGATACCTGGCGCTGTGGCAGTCGATGAGTTCAGTTCTTCCGAGGAGGAGATCGATTTTGTCGATCTGCCCTTTGATCACCCGCTTTACATCATGTATTCGTCAGGAACCACCGGTGTGCCCAAGTGTATTGTCCACGGTGCTGGCGGGTCTTTGTTACAGCACCTCAAGGAGCAGCAGTTGCATGTGGGATTGCGCCCCGATGATCGACTTTTTTATTTCACGACCTGCGGCTGGATGATGTGGAACTGGCTGGTATCCGGGCTGGCCAGCGGTGCTACGCTGGCGTTGTATGACGGCTCGCCCTTTTTTCCGGACGGAAACGTCATTTTCGATTTTGTTGAGCAGGAGAGAATCAACATCGTGGGAACCTCGGCCAAGTTCATTGATGCCATTGCCAAGGCGGGCCTGTGTCCGCGCGAAACTCATGATCTGTCTAGTGTCCGCACTCTGCTTTCCACCGGATCACCACTGATGGCCGAGGGCTTTGACTATGTGTACGCATCAGTCAGTGATAACGTCTGTTTGTCTTCTATTTCTGGCGGCACCGATATCTTGGGTTGTTTTGTCGGCGGAAACCCCAATCTCCCGGTGTGGCGCGGTGAAATTCAATGTCCGTTACTGGGAATGCAAATCGAAGTGCGTAGCGATGATGGCTCGCTTCTGGGGCCAGGTGAGAAAGGTGAACTGACTTGTGCCAACGCTTTTCCGTCAACGCCCGTTGGCTTTTGGAATGATCCGCACGATGCCCGTTACCACGCAGCATATTTTGAGAAATTTGAGGGGGTGTGGTGCCATGGTGACTACGTCGCGACTAGCGAGCACGGCGGCATCATTGTCTATGGTCGCTCAGATGCTGTTTTGAATCCTGGCGGGGTTCGTATCGGTACCGCCGAGATTTATCGCCAAGCGGAGCGGATCGAGCAAGTGGTTGAGAGCCTGGTGATCGGCCAGCAGTGGGCGGGAGATGTGCGGATCGTGTTGTTTGTGCGTTTGCGCGCCGGTGAGGTGCTGGATGACGAATTACGTGGCCATATCTGCACCGAGATACGCAATAACACCACACCGCGTCATGTCCCAGCAAAGGTGATCCAGGTCAGCGATATCCCACGCACCAAGAGCGGCAAGATCGTTGAGCTGGCTGTGCGAAAAATGGTTCACGGCGAACCGGTCGCCAACCGCGAGGCACTGGCTAACCCCGAAGCGCTGGATCTTTACGCTAACTTGGCGGATCTGGCCAACTGAGGGAGTTGGTAAAGCCTTAGTTTTGAGACATCTCGATAACCCGGTAGCCGCTCGGCGCCAACAGACGCAATGACACGTCCAGGTGATCCACAGCGCTAAGGGTAGCGACAATACCTTGTGCCGTGCTCTCAAGGCGGATCGGTATTGATCGTCCGTCGCCAAGACCAATCGGGGGAAGTGAGAAACCCAGCGTCGACAGCAGTGTGCCTGCAGTGCGCTGCAACTCATGGACATAAGTAGCCAGGGTCAGCAGTGTGGCGAAATCCCCATTGTCGATTGCCAGGGTTTCATTGTCGGCAAGACAGGTGCGTCCGGTAAGTTTTTCACCCTGGTTGATGGCCCACCACTGACATGCCCGCTCGGCCACCTGGCCGGCTTGCCCCGTAGCCGTTATTGTCAGAGCTGTTGCGGACATACCGGCTGGGTCGGCGATACCCAGGCTTTTTAGCATCGCGTCAAGTTGCGCGCGTTTTTCCTCAGTCAGGTTGTCACGATGCGCTTGCAGTTGCGTGGCAATGCCCGAGACCTGATCGACTGAGCGTTGTATTGCATCGGGATCAACCCGGGTAAGTTCCTTTCGGGCGTGTCGGATCAAGAGCACCTGTCGGTCGCTGGCCGAGAATAGTATCTCCTGGCGCGGTGTGGCGGAATGGGTCAGTCGGATACGGCCATCGCTGATCAGTATCTGCGCTTTGCCGGCTATACCGTTATCGATGGTGTCGATCAGAAATCGGGTAGCCGCCTCTGATGATTGGACTGCGAAGGCAAGCAGGGCGGCTGCAGCCATCTGGCCAATGCGGCGCCTGGTTTGCAGCGCACCCTGAGCGAGAACCCAACAAGCGCTGATGTTAGCCAGCACTTTGTACATCTTATGCATCAGTCGTCCTGGTGCTTGGTTTGTATGTTGATCTGGTCGCAAGAGCCCGGGTTGCCGTAATTGATAAGACGTGGAAGGCGGTCTAATCATACATATTTTTCCGCTAGCAGCGTCACGATAACACAGGAAGCGAACGGCTATACTCGGATACCCGTTTTTGATCTGAACACTCTTTTTATTTATTGGCTCGACAGGCAATGTTAATTTATCCCGACATTAATCCGGTTGCGATCAGCGTAGGGCCGCTGGTTGTGCACTGGTACGGTGTTATGTACCTGATCGCCTTCATGACTGGCGGTATGCTGGGTCTTTATCGTGCCCGCAAGGCTGATGTCGACTGGACTTCTTCACAAGTCTGGGATCTGGTATTTTATGTGGCCATTGGTGCTGTGGTTGGTGGCCGCCTGGGGTACGTGGTGTTTTATAACCCTGGCTACTATTTTTTGCACCCGGTGGAGCTGTTGTCAGTCTGGTCCGGTGGGATGTCGTTTCATGGCGGCTTGATTGGTGCCAGTATCGCTGTATTTCTTTTTGCACGTCGCTTTTCTAAGAGCTTCCTGTCGGTGGCTGATTTTTTGACACCATTGTGTGCGCCTGGCCTATGCGCGGGGCGAATCGGTAACTTTATCAACCAGGAATTGTGGGGACGGGTCAGCGATTCACCCTGGGCAATGGTTTTCCCCGCGGCAGGGACGCTGCCGAGGCACCCCTCACAGCTGTATGAGGCTGGTCTTGAGGGCGTGGTGCTGTTTCTGCTGATCTGGGTGTATTCAGCCCGGCCGCGCAGCCTGGGTCGCGTCAGCGGGCTTTTTCTTGTGGCTTATGCTGTGATGCGTTTCGCCGTGGAGTTTTTCCGTGAACCGGATGCACACCTGGGTACCGTGGCTTTGGAGTGGGTAACGATGGGTCAGTTACTCAGTTTGCCGGTGGCCCTGGTGGGATGTTGGCTGTTGTTAAGAGTTCAGGCAAAGCCCGACAAACTCTCACGTTGATTTAATAGGCGAGCATTTCAGAAACTGATCTTTTAGCGAGTTGGGACGGCAGGCACACAAGACCGACTGATCCCGTGTTTGCAAAAGTTAATTAGTCTTTGTTTGTTTGATCTTCTAGACTGGCGACTGATTTTTCATTGGGAATCTGTTACATGAGAGTTGTCTTGTTATCCGATACCCACGGCTTCGTGGCACCTTTTATTAAGGAAATGGCCCGCGTCGCCGATTGTGTTGTGCACGCAGGAGATATTGGCGGGCTATCCGTTCTGGAGTCGATCAGGCCTGATAACGGCGAACTGATCGCGGTTAGGGGCAATAATGATCCATCGCAAAAATGGCCTGACGATAATTCGACGGGGCTCGTGGATCTGGCCGAATCGGCACAGGTCGATTTGCCTGGTGGCGTGTTGGCGGTAGAGCACGGTCACCGTATCTGGGATACCCGTTATTACCACCAGCGCCTGCGCGCTAAATATCCCGCGGCCCGGGCCATTGTTTATGGCCATACCCATATCCGCCGTTGTGACTGCACTCAGGCGCCCTGGGTGCTTAACCCGGGAGCCGCAGGTCAGGAGGATACCAAAGGGGGTGCTTCATGTATGTTGCTCGATGCCGACGCAACAGGATGGCAGATTACCGAATACCGCAGTGGCGAGATCAGCCCTTCCCAATCTGTCGTTGCCTGAGTAATCTTAGGGTCCTGGCGCTGATCAGGAGCCATAATTCGCAATCAGGAGCTCAGCAGTCCAGGGCCTGTAGAGCTGATGATTCTGGCTGGCGGGTTTCGCCAGCCTTTCTTGGGAGAAATGACGATGGGTGAGAGTGAGGGATTCGGAGCGTATACCGATTTTGGAAACCTACGCAGTGCGATCGTGGGCAGTGTGGAGGGCCTTGCGCTGCCACCTTTTAATCCGACGCTGCACCATTACAACGACGAGGTTCAAGCCGCACTAAAAGCCTGCGGTGACCAGCCGCTGGATATCCGCAGTGCGATGCCTGAACGCTGGGAAAAAACTGCCCAACAGTTGGATAATCTGGCGGCCCTCTATCAGGATAACGGCATCAAGGTCTACCGGCCAAGGCCTTATAGCGAAGAGGAGCGCGCTTACCTTGCTGATTTACAGCCCGGGGCTTCGTTGTTGTACCCGGCAGATCCCGTGTACACCGTGGGCAAGCATTACCTTGAGGTGAATATTCGCCGAGCCTATCGGCGCAAGGAAGTGTTTCCACTGCGCGAGATAGTGGCACCCTTGCTCGCAGCCGATTCCGAGGCGCATCACGTGGTGATGCCTGCCGTACAGCCATTTTCACCTTCCAGTGATGGGCCTGGGCCGTATCTGGAAGGTGGCGACATCATCTGCTACCAGAATCATCTTTTTGTGGGTGAGTCAGATATCGCCAGCAATCGTGCCGGCACAGATTGGCTGGCGGATTACATCGAGCCTTTCGGCTACCAGGTTCATCGGATGCCGATGCACGGCAGCATTTTGCACCTGCTGGGTATTATGGTTCTGGTTTCTGAGGGTGTATTGCTGCTGTACCGGGACGAGCTCAAGGAGCCGTTGCCGGCGCCGCTTTCAGACTGGGATGTGATCGAGTTAACTGAAGCCGAAGCACTGTTGTTTGCCACTGTAGGTGTAAGCCTGGACGACAAACGCTATGTGATTCCCAAGGGGGTGGGTCGGGTCTGCGACGAACTCGCCCGCCGGGGTGTTGAGCCCATCGAGATCGACTACGATCATGTCAGCCATTGGGGTGGCTGTGTTTCCTGCTCCACGCATGCCATCTGGCGGGATCCCTGAACGCATGAATTCGTCGGCTGTACCCAAGCCGGTAGCGCCGGAGCTCGCACGCGAGATTCTCGCTGCGGTTGCTAAAGGCTTTGATCGCCAGATCGATTTGACAAAGCAGATGATGGCTTTGGATTCCACCCGCGGCAACGAGCGTGCGGCGCAGGATCATTACTACGAGGCGCTGGCATCGCGTGGCTACACCATGGACCGGTGGTCAATCGATATCGACGACATACAGAGTCATCCGGGGTTTTCCCCGGTCAAGGTCAATTACGATAACGCGATTAATGTGGTGGGCACCCATACCCCGGATCAAGAACAGGGTCGCTCACTGATCCTTAATGGTCATGTGGACGTTGTACCCACCGGGCCGCTCGATATGTGGGCCCGGCCCCCTTTTGAGCCCTGGGTTGAGGGTGATTGGCTCTACGGGCGCGGTGGTGCTGACATGAAAGGGGGTTTGTGTGCCAACCTGGCAGCGCTGGATGCGCTTGAGACATTAGGCTGGCAGCCAGCAGCTCGGTTGCATGTGCAGTCGGTGACTGAAGAAGAATGCACCGGCAATGGCGCGCTCTCGGCCCTGGTTCGCGGCTACCGTGCCGATGCAGCACTGATTCCCGAGCCCGAGGAGAATATGCTGGTACGAGCCAATGCCGGGGTGATCTGGTTTCGCATTCATCTGCGCGGCCGGCCGGTACATGTGCGTGAGGCCGGGCAGGGGGCCAATGCGATCGAGTCTGCGATGACACTGATTCCGGCGCTCAAGGCACTCGAAGCCCGCTGGAATGAAGAACGCTTTGAGCATCGTTACTTTGATTCGCTCGATCACCCGATCAATTTCAACATCGGCCGGATCAATGGGGGTGACTGGGCCTCGTCGGTGCCGTCCTGGTGCACCCTGGATGTGCGCGCGGCGATCTATCCCGGCATCGATCCACGCGATGCGGCAAAGGAGATTGAGGATTGCATCAACGCACACGCCCGGGATCATCCCTTCCTGCGCGACAACCCGCCGCAGGTTGAGTACAACGGGTTCTTCGCCCGTGGCTATGTGCTGGAAGAAGGCAGTATGGCAGAGCAGGTGCTGGGCCAGGCCCACGCCGTCAGTTTTGGCTCGAGTCTGGAGTCTTTTGTAACACCCGGTTATCTCGATGGCAGGGTATTCGTCCTGTATGATGATTGCCCATGTCTGGTATACGGGCCGGTCTCAAAAGATATCCATGCTTTTGATGAGCGTGTCAGCCTGGAATCTTTGAAACGGGTCACGGGCACCATTGCCCTTTTTGTGGGTAACTGGTGCGGTCTTGAGCCCCTTAGTCGTCCGTCTCGTCGCCGCGCTTAACCTGCATCGACAGTCCTACCTGTTCACGATCTTTGCGCGCAAGCGCGCCAATCGCTTTTTTGCCAAAGCGTCGAGTGATCTGATCTACCGTTTGGTTCAGGGTTGAGCGGCGCGCATTCGTGCTCGCGTCAAACAGCGATAACTGGTCTGCGGATTCACCGGTCAGGCCGGTGCATCCCACACCAAGCAGGCGAATCGCTCCGTTTGGCCCGCAACGGTGCAGCAATCCGATGGCATTTTCGGCAATAGTACGGCCATCATCCGTAGGTTGTGTCAGTGTCGTGCGTCGGGTAAACACCGGATAACCTCTGGCGCCGGGTGCATTACGTTGGGCCGATTTCCATTTCAGCACCACGGTGTGTGCACGGACACCATCATGTCGCAATCGTCGGGCAACGGACTCTGCGTGTTCGCGCACTAAAGGCTCTAATTCGTGTTTTGCTGTTACATCTTTTACAAAGGTATGTTCCTCGCTGTAGGAGACTGCCTCACGGTAAGGCTCGACATCACGGATATCCTCGCCACGGGCGAGTTGTGCAATTTCAATGCCCCAATCCCCCAATGAATGATGCAGGATGTCATTGTCTGCGCACGCAACATCACCAATCGTGTGAAACCCCAATGCCTCAAGGCGTTCTTGAGCCACCGGCCCCACACCCCAGATGCGTCCGACCGGCAGGGGTTCGAGAAACTGCTTCATCTCGCTGGCTGTCACTTCGAGCAATCCATCAGGCTTGGCCGCAGCGCTTGCGATTTTGGCTACCATCTTGACTGGTGCGATACCCACGGAAATCGGCAGCGCCAGTTGGTCGTGTACCCGTTTGCGCAAGCGCTGCCCCACTTGTTTCGCCGGGCCCATAAGACGCGCGCTGCCGGTCAGATCGAGAAAAGCCTCATCCAGAGAGATCCGTTCTACTGCTGGCGAGAATTCACCAAAAATGTCGAACAACCGAGTTGATTCTTTTTTGTACAGGCCCATGTTGCCCCGTACAAAAATCAGCTCGGGGCAGCGTCGTCGAGCTTCAACGGAAGGCATCGCAGAGCGCACCCCAAAACGCCGGGCCTCATAACTGGCCGCAGCCACGACCCCGCGCGTGCTGTCTCCACCCACTGCCAGTGGTCGGCCTTGCAACTCGGGGTGGTCGCGCTGCTCCACCGAGGCGTAAAACGCATCCATATCAGCATGCATGATCACGCGGGTGTGATCTTTCATCTTCGGTCCCGGTTCCGGCTACAGGTTAACGTGACTCTAGCCCGGGCTGTCGAGGGGATTCAAGGCGGTTTGCTCTGTCTAATCGGAGCTGTCGTCACATTCCGCCACTTTGTTTAAGATCAGGATTTGGATTCTCATGCGCCAGCACAATTCGCTTAAGCTGGTGGAGTTCGAGTCAGTCCAGGCTGCCCATGACTTGTCGAATCGCGTTGTTGAAATAACCCGAGAAGTCCTGCGCCAGTAATGAGGGTATCCGGTGGCGCGGAGTCAGGATAGCTGTTCGGTAGGCAATGGCCGGTTCCAGTTGGCGAAAAACAATATTGCTTGTACCGAGCTGATTCCATTGATGCTCAAAGTAATTTACCGTTAATGGGCTGGCGAGTGACCAGGCGAGGCCTGCTTCGATCAATGGAAACCGGGAGACGGTGTTGGCCATCTCAAAGCGGATATTTAGATCGGTGTCACAATCATGAGCCGCCTGTTCAAGCCGTAGCCGGGTCGAATTACCGGGTAGAAATATGGCGAGTGGGTGTGGCGCGATTTCACTAAGATGAATCACTTCCTGGCGAGCCAGGGGATGATCTGAATTGAGTGCACATACGCAGCGTTCAGTGATTTCGTCAGCATCGACCAGCGGGCTCTCCGTTTCAATCTCGGCAAAGCCAATATCGAATTGCTGGGAGGCCAGGCTGTCATAGACCTGTTGTGAAGGCTGGCTCGATAGGTAGATGTTGACATCGGGCCGGGTGCTCACGTAGTCAGCAATAAATTGTGATACCAAGAGGTCGGAGATGATGGGCATGCACGCGATGCGTAATTCACCGGTCTTGAGATTGGCGGCACTACGCATTTTGGTTTCCACGTTCTGGACCTGGTCGAGGATTGAGATTGCCTCGCTCATCAGGTAGTGGGCTTCTGGGGTAGGTAGCAGGCGGCGGTTACGCCGCTGAAACAAGGTCTGACCGACATCGCTCTCGAGGCGGTGGATCAGGTTAGTGATGGCCGGTTGGGTGCAACCCAGGTTGGTCGAGGCCTCGGTAACCGATCCGGTACGCATCACTTCCTGGAACGCGTTAAGTTGTTTCAGATTCATGCCATTATCATACCGGTAAGTTCCAAAAAATATAAAAAAAATTTATGGAAAATAAATATTTGATAATTTGACAATATACCTTTTTAGGCGGATAGTGATGTTCGCCGGATCAGGGTATTTATCTCTAGGCCGGATTTTTCTAAGTATTTACACCAATTTAAGGAGCATATTGATGATAACCAAAAGAGGATTGCTAGCTGCGGTAGTCACCGGGCTGGCCTTGATGATGGGCAGCGTCCAGGCGCAGGACATGACGTTTTTCCGTATCGGCACCGGCGGCGCCGGTGGCACTTACTACCCGATCGGCGGCCTTATCGCCAACGCGATTTCCAACCCGCCAGGCTCACGTGCCTGCGATAAGGGTGGCAGCTGCGGGGTGCCGGGATTGGTCGCGATTGCGGTTTCGACTAATGCCTCGGTTGCTAACATGAACGCTATTCACGCTGGCCAGTTGGATTCCGGTCTTGCTGGTGCGCAGAGTGTGACCCAGGGTTATAACGGTGAAGGCAAATTTGTCGGCAACAAGAAGGACAATGTCCGGGTGATTGCCAACCTGTACCCTGAAGATATGCATCTGGTTACACCCAAAGGTGAGCATCTTTCCAGTCTTATGGACCTCAATGGCAAGCGGGTCGGTGTTGCCGCCGCGGGTTCAGGCACCCAGGTATCGGTGCGCATGATCCTCAAGCACTACGGCATCAAGGCTGATGAGCATGAACTGGGATTAGGACAAAGCTCCCAGCGCCTGGCTGATGGACAGCTGGATGCTTTCTTCTATGCCGGCGGCACTCCGTTTGCTGCGTTGATCCAGTTGGGTTCGACTAAAGGTTTTGAACTGTACAAGTTCTCCGAAGACGAGCGCAAAGCGATCAACGGCATTATTCCCTACTATGTGCCTTCAGATATCCCAGCTGGGGTGTATGAAAGTATCGATTACGATGTGCCCACAGTGGCGGTCAACGGACAACTCGTCACATCGATTAATCAGCCTGAAGAGTTGATCTATCAGATCACCAAGGCGATGTGGAATAAGAACACCCGTAAACTGCTGGACAAGGGTCATGCGAAAGGTAAAGCCATTCGCGTGGAGACAGCGCTCAAGGGTGTTTTGATTCCCCTGCATCCCGGTGCCGAGCGTTACTATAAAGAAATCGGCATGATCGACTGATCACTTTAATATTGCAGTAATCAGGAACGGAGGCAGGCGGGCGCCTGCCTCCGTTTTTTGCTGGAGTTGACCAGCAACTAAGGGGAGGATGTCGTGGCGCAATTGGATGTTAAACAGGTCGAAGAGCTTGAGAAAAAGTATGACTCAGGGCTTCACATCAGGGTGGCTGGCCCGTGGCTGATTAAGTTCACCTTCTTTTTTTCTGTCCTTTTTGCTGCGTACCACTATGTAACCGCAGGCACCGGTGTTCCAGTCGATTACTGGCATATGGGTTTTCATATGTCGGGCGTAATCATCCTGGTATTTATCTGTTACCCGATGGTTAAACGAAGTCATTCCCGTGAACTACATCTAAACACCTGGTGGCGTTATTCCAATGTCCCAATCTGGGACTGGCTGCTGATCCTGGCTGGAGTTTCGTCATCGCTTTATGTCGGTATCACCTGGTACGAGATTGATTTTGAGCTATTGGGCTGGCGGTTTTTCCTACCTGAACAGGTACTGCGCCAGGGGGACCCGGCTTTCATCGATGTCGTTTTCGGTACCGTCCTTATCGCGGTACTGCTGGAGGCTGTGCGCCGTACTCTGGGGTTTGTGGTGCCGATCATTATTCTGCTTTTCACAGCATACGCTGTGTTTGGGCAGTACATGCCATTGATGATCCTGAAGCATCCTGGCATTAACTGGGCGCAGTACATCAATAATATGTATTTCCCGGCTGAGGGTATCTATGGCGTCACACTGTGGATCGTATCCACCGTGGTGTTTCATTTTGTACTGTTCGGCGTGCTTGCACAGCGTATGGGTTTGGGACAGTTCTTTGTAGACGTAGCAACAGTGATGGCAGGGCGCTATACCGGCGGCCTGGCCAAAGTCAGCGTCGTGTCATCGGCATTTTTTGGCACCATCTCGGGGTCGTCTATTGCCAATACGGTCTCGACCGGCTCGCTGACCATTCCTAATATGAAGCGCATGGGATACCCCGGGCACCTCGCCGGCGGGGTTGAAGCCGCTTCCAGCGCTGGGGGTCAGATTACCCCACCAATCATGGGCGCGGCAGCTTTTGTGATGGCCGAGTTTTTGGAGGTGCCCTATACCACTATCGTGATCGCAGCAATGGTACCGGCAGCCATGCATTACGTGGGTGTACTGTCGATTGTGCACTTCAAGGCCAAGCGATTGGGCCTCAAAGGATTGCCAGCGGAAGAGATCCCCCGACTGTTGGCGGTGCTGAAAAGAGGATGGCCGACAGCTTTGCCGCTGGTAGCGCTGATCTATGTATTGTTTAGCGGCTATTCGCCGCACATGGCGGCCTTCTGGGGTATCACGACTGCATTGGCGGTGGGATTGGTCAATCCGATGCATCGCATCGGCGTGCGCGATATTCTCGATGGCTGTGTGACTGGCGTACGTTACGCGCTGGCCGTCGGCGCAGTCTGTGCCGCGATCGGCATTGTAGTTGGTGTCGTCAACTCCACAGGATTGGGCTTTCGGTTAGGTTTTATGGTCACAAACGGGGCACTTGCGATTGGAGAGAACCTTTACTCTGCCTTTTCGTGGATTCCGCTGGTTGATTTTTCAGTAGAGGGATTAACCCTGTTCGTGTCTTTAATACTGATTGCGATTACCTGTATTCTGATGGGGGCTGGCTTGCCCACGACGGCGCTCTATATCATGCTTGTTACAGTCGCTCAGCCAGCACTGGCCAATCTCGGCGTACCACCGTTAGCATCACATCTTTTTGTTTTGTATTACGGAGTCATCTCAGAGATTACTCCACCAGTCTGTGCGTCGGCGTACGCTGCCGCGGGCATCGCGGGTGCTAATCCTTTTCGAACTGGTGTGTCGGCGTTTACCCTGGGTATCGCCAAACTGATGGTACCCATGGTGTTTATCTACTCTCCGGCGATGCTGATTGTGATTGAGGATTACTTCACCTGGAGTGCTTTTCTTTCCACCACGCTGAGTTGTGCGGTTGGTATCTTTATGGTGGCAACCTCGGTTGCCGGGTTCTTCCTGGTACGGATGCCGGTGATCATCCGCTGGGCGATGGCCTTTGCCGGCGTTCTGCTGGTTGCGCCCGGAATGCAGAGCGATCTTTTTGCATTGGTATTTGTGGCGCCAGTCCTGATTCAGCAGGTGGTGGCTTGGCGAGGCGCCAAGCCTGTTGTTTCCAGAAATGCCTGAGGCCCACGGCTCCGGCATCACGGTTATCGGTGCCGGCATTATCGGTATCTGTTGTGCGCTGGAGCTGGCCGCCAGCGGAAAGTCGGTACGAGTTATCGATCGGGATGGGCCGGCGGAGGGCGCGAGCTCTGGTAACGCCGGGGTGATTTCCCCGTGGTCGTGTGTGCCGCAGTCGCTACCTGGGCAATGGAAGAACATCCCGGGTTGGACTTTATCCAAGGAAGGGCCGGTTGCTTTACGCTGGGCTTACCTTCCGCATCTTTTTCCGTGGCTGGTCCGTTTTCTCGCCAGTGCCCAGGCGTCCCGCATTGGTGGAATCGCCGATGCGATTCTGGCATTGAATCGTGATTGTCCAGAGCTTTACCGCGGGTTATTGCACGGCACGGATCATGAGGACTTGGTGCGTGACTCCAGTTACATCCACGTGTTTCGGGATGTTCGCCATGCTGATCCTGAATTGCCGCAGTGGGCATTGCGTCGTGAGCGCGGCGTGCCGTTGGAATTTGTCAGCGGCGACCAAGTGCGGGAAATAGAGCCGGCATTGTCACCGCATTACCAGGCCGCCGTGTTGATTGGGCAACAGGCACGCTCAGTGAATCCAGCCAGACTGGGACAGGTGCTGGCACAAAAAGCGCGAAGTCAGGGCGTTGTGTTTACTCGAGCTCTGGTGCGCGAACTCAATCTGGATGTATCCGGGACATTTAATATTCGTACCGACCAGGGCATGTTCAGTTCGCCCCGAACCGTGGTGGCCAGCGGCGCCTGGTCTGCCCGACTGCTCAAGCCTCTGGGGGTTCGCATTCCGCTGGAATCGGAACGGGGCTATCACACGGTCTTTGCCAGTCCGGGAGTCACTTTAAATAATTCGGTACTGGATGGTGATGGAAAATTCGCTGCGAGTTCCATGGAGATGGGGCTGCGCTGTGCCGGGATGGCAGAGTTCGCAGGCCTGGACGCCGGACCTGATTACCGCCGGGCAAAAGTGATTGCGCACCTGGCCCAGCGCATGCTGCCAGACCTCAATGCCGCCGATACGAGTGAGTGGATGGGTTCACGGCCGTCAACGCCTGACTCGTTGCCGTGCATTGGCCCAGTCCCAGGACAGGCTGGGCTATTTGCGGCGTTTGGTCATGGCCATCTTGGCCTGACTCAGGCACCGATGACAGGTCGTCTGACAGCGGCGATGGTTTGCGATCAACCCAGCCCCATAAATATCACACCATATCGTCTGGATCGGTTCTGATCAGCGTCGGCCGCAGTTTTATTTTCAACCCGGCGACTAAAGTGATGCTTCGATACCCGAAAAATCAATCGAGGCAAAACCACGCAGTGCTGTAATCGCTATGTTGTTAACCTAATAGGCCACTCCCGGACGCCAGGGGAGTGCGCATGATGCAAAAAGCCGGTGGCCAGAAAACCTGCAGGTTTCCGACTGGATTCCACTACAAACGCCACCGGTCTGAGCAAGGTCTTCTCTAGCGGATCATTGAACAGCATCACTTTGCCTTTACTGCCCACTTGCCGTCAAACTACTGATGGACCGGGTCAAATAAGGTGTTTATTTGCCCTATGCATGGAAAATTTGGGTAGGATGGCAACAGATAACCCTTTACCAGATGGATGTGAAGTAGGCAACAATGGAAGAGAAACTAACATTTCGACGCTTCGATGAGGGCGACGGTGATGGAACTGGATTAGGCCCGGGCAGATACGACAAAGATGTTGTATCCCATGGCTTATCCGATATTTGCCCTACATACGTCCACCGCACTCCGCCCTGTCAGGCCAGTTGCCCATCCGGACACGATATCCGCGGTTGGTTATCAATAGTGCGAGGCCTTGACAGACATGATGGGGATTCTTCATGGCAGGAGTATGCTTTTCGCCGTCTAGTGAAATCTAATCCGTTTCCTTCGGTGATGGGGCGTGTCTGCCCCGCCCCATGTCAGGACGGCTGTAACCGCAATGAGGTTGAGGAAACCGTCGGCATTAATGCCGTTGAGCAATATGTTGGCGACTGGGCTTTAAAAAACAAACTGAGTTTCCCGAAACCAGGGATCGACAGCGGCAAGAAGGTAGCTATTGTAGGTGGCGGGTGTGCCGGCTTATCGGCAGCGTTTTTTTTGCGACAGAAGGGCCATGCCTGCACTATTTTTGATGCGTATGACCGACTTGGCGGCATGATGGTGTTTGGGATACCCGGTTATCGCACGCCACGCGAGGTTCTCGATGGCGAGATAAATAGAATTATTGACATGGGGGTTGAGGTCAAACTCAACACCCGTGTTGGAACTGATGTTTCGGTGGAAGAACTGGAGCGTGATTTTGATTGTGTGTTTTGGGGTATTGGAGCCAATTCAGGTCGCACCTTATCTATTCCAGGCAGTGATGCGCCCAATTGTGTTGATGGTATGTCGTACCTTAGAGCCTACAATGAAGGGCGGTTGAAATATCTAGATGGCAGGGTCCTGGTAATCGGCGCGGGTGATACAGCGATGGACGTAGTGGCCGTAGCGCGGCGCATCGGTAATGTAAAAAGCACCACAGCAAAAGATAAACCAGAGAGCGTGATCTTAGGTCACACGGTTCACGATGTAATTACTGTGGCCAAACGTCAGGGTGGAGATGTCTGGGTGATATACAGGCGGCCGATTTCTCGGGCACCGGCAACCCAACATGAACTTGATGCGGTAGTTCGAGAGGGCGTGGAAATCCATGACAGTTTAGCTCCACTGGAAGTTGTTAAAGACGATGAAGGCAGGGCGGTGGCATTGCGGGTTGTGCCAGTCGAATGGGACGACAAAGGCGAGATGCAAGTTAAGTCGGGCAAAGAATTCGATATTGAATGCACTCTGATCGTCAGTGCAACCGGCCAAATTGGTGATTACACCGGGATTGAAGAATTCGATAATGGTCATGGATTGATGGACGCAGACCGGTTATTTCAGGTGGCTAACAGGCCCGGGCATTTTGTGGGTGGTGATGCCATTAAGCCACATTTATTAACGACTGCAATCGGCCACGCTTCGATCGCTGCAGAAGGTATTGATTATTACTTGCAGGAACAGGCGCTACCTCATCGCCCGAAGGTTGATTCACATCATTTCCGCTTACTGGACGAGTTACGCCAACGCAAGCTAGAGCCAGTGGAATATGATCATGAGGAAATATGGGGTACTGATTCAGCAGCCTTTGCTATACATAATTACGAAGATCGCTCGCATGCGGAAATCGCATCTAGCGAAAAATTATTTTTGTCTTATTTTGAAAAAGAACCAATGATTCGGCGAGTGGAATTCGACATAAGCTCTGAAAATGTGCTTAATAATTTTGAAGAAAGATTCACTGGGCTGACTGAAGAGAAAGCGATTGAAGAGGCGAATCGCTGTATGACCTGCGGGTTGTGCAGCGAGTGCGATCAATGTGTAATTTATTGCCCAGAAGATGCTATTTCCAGGGTGAAAAAGGATGTTCATGCGATGGGACGTTATGTGGATACTGATTATAGTAAATGCGTAGGCTGCCACATTTGTGCCGATGTCTGCCCCTGTGGGTATATTGAAATGGGTATGCAATATAATTAGGAGTTGTGCGGTGGAGCCAAAGTGACGATGACGAAGTGTCTAGCTCAAAAGGAGCAAAACCTCGCTTTAGTTGAACTATTAGCTCTAACCTGTGCGTGAATTTTGCACGGTGTGGTAACGCCGCTATCGCTGCTGTTGCTAATCATGCCGCAATTAGTAGCACCCAGTTGCCCAGTCTTAAATGCGTGTAGTACCCGGAAACCGTATGCCTTGCAAACCCTCTGGTCTGTGACCCCGAGCACTCCTTCGGCGATGCCGTTAGCAGCGTAGGCAACGATTTCCTTGACGCCCGCAACTTTTGTAGTTACAACTGACATGTGAGCAGATGTTAATGGGGGCTATCAAAAATCTTATTT
>CAJWEF010000005.1 GCA_913031305.1 uncultured Acidiferrobacteraceae bacterium | reverse complement strand
CGTCATCTGCCAAGGGCCACGCCATCAGACCTAACATCAACAAGCGCCCGCAGACCATTGCGACCAATAGGCGTGTTGAAATTATTGGCCCCTAAGCATATGGGCTGACCGGTAAAAAGAGCGCTGCTGCACTCGCCGCACCGACCCCGGGTGCCGGGCTTGTCAGTAGGCGCTCGATTGACCCTGGCACATCTGAGACAAACTCCGTGAGTGTCGCGTTTCATTGGCAATGCGCTCAAATATTAGATCGCTCATATATTTGATGCTCGCATCGGCGACTTACCAGTGTCCTCACCCGATCGGATACGCTTTTAGCAAAACTTACCGCCTGCCTCCGAGGTGCTCTACTCGTCTGTCACACACCCTTCGCTCGCCGTCTTGACGTTTTTGATGTACTTATGCAGCGTACCGCGCGTTGTTTTGTATGCCGGCATAGTCCAGTTAGCCTTTCGCTCGCGAAGTTCCGCATCGGAAAGGGTCACATCAATCGTGTTGGCATCCGCGTCCAGGCAGATGATGTCACCATCTCTGATTAACCCAATCGGCCCTCCCTCCTGGGCCTCAGGCACAACGTGGCCTATGATAAAACCGTGTGAGCCACCCGAGAAACGTCCGTCCGTAATCAGTGCCACATCCAAGCCCAGCCCCGCACCCATAATAGCCGAGGTCGGAGTCAACATCTCGGGCATGCCTGGGCCGCCTTTGGGGCCTTCGTAACGGATTACGATTACATCGCCCTTGTTGATTTGACCTTCTTCCAGCGCGCCCAGCATTGCCTCTTCACCATCAAAAACACGAGCAGGCCCGCTGAACTGGCGCCCCTCTTTGCCGGTAATCTTGGCTACCGACCCGCCGGGTGCGAGATTCCCTTTGAGGATGCGGATATGGCCTGTCTCCTTGATTGGATTATCCAGAAAATGAAACACTTGCTGCCCTTCTTCCAGATCTGCCAGCTGCTCAAGGTTTTGCGCTATTGTCTGGCCGGTCACAGTCATGCAGTCGCCATTAAGAAGCCCCTGCGCAAGTAGATAACGCATCACAGCAGGAATACCGCCGACGTTATGCAGATCTTCCATTACATACTGGCCGCTGGGTTTGAGATCTGCAAGGAACGGCACGCGATCGCTGATATTCTGGAAATCATCAATACCCAGCGGAACATCGACTGCTCGAGCCATAGCGATCAGATGCAGTACGGCATTGGTTGATCCACCCAGTACCGTCACGATGACCATCGCGTTTTCGAAGGCTTCCCGGGTCATAATATCGCGTGGGCACAAATTGAGCTCAAGCATTTTACGCACCGCAGCGCCGGCCTTAAAACATTCTTCCATTTTTTCAGGCAGCACGGCTGGGGTCGAAGCACTGTACGGCAACGACATACCCATCGCCTCGATAGCGCTGGCCATGGTATTCGCTGTATACATTCCGCCGCAGGCGCCAGCGCCTGGGCACGCACGTGTGACAATTTCCTGACGCTCATCATCGCTGATGACTTCAGCGATGTACTGGCCATAACTCTGAAATGCTGAGACGATATCCACTGTCTGATTGCCGGCATGGCCTGGCTTGATGGTGCCGCCGTAAACCATCAGCGATGGACGGTTGACGCGGCCCATGGCAATCAAACATCCGGGCATATTTTTATCACAGCCCGGTACAGTCACAAGTCCGTCATACCATTGCCCACCCATGACTGTTTCAATGGAATCTGCAATCAGATCACGTGACTGTAACGAGTAACTCATACCCTCAGTACCCATAGAAATTCCGTCGCTCACGCCGATCGTGTTGAAGCGCATGCTGATCATGCCGGCATCGTTGACTCCCTCTCCAATACGAGCTGCAAGATCATTGAGGTGCATATTGCAAGGATTGCCTTCCCACCACATGCTGGCGATGCCTACTTGTGGCTTACCCATGTCGGCTCGACTCATTCCGGTAGCGTAAAGCATGGCCTGAGAAGCGCCCTGCGAACGGGGTTGGGTAATCCGTGAACTGACCTTATTCAACTTGTCGCTCATTAATCTCTCCGTCTGTCAGTAAATGCCTGGTCGGGCAAAGGTTTTAACAAGGGCTATCGCCGCGCTTGCCGCACCGACGCCGTTAAGGTTGTGCAATGTAAACTGTGCTGGCAGTGCTCGCCGAGGCCCATAACGCGCAAGCTTCACTGCTCCGCTGCCGCGTCAGGTTCTCCACCAAGAGCCTGGGCTAATTCCGCACCCAGATCCTTCGCTAAGCGGGCAACTCGGGCATCCGCCGGGGGTATCTTTAGTCCAGTGCCTCCTCCCATAGCTGCCTGAAACTGGAGTTGCAACATCCGAGGCATATCTATCATCAACGATGGCGCATGCCACTGCCCACTAATCCGTAGTGGCAACACAATCATACCGCTATTGAATGGCGGCGGAAGTACACTCGCGAGCTCACGGTTGTTAAGGGCCAAAGATATACGGTAATCAAGCTGTTCGCTCTGAAGCGCCAATCCACCACGCCCGCGTACCTCCAGGCCTCCTGCCTGGAAGGCGAGGTCTTCATTAATCAGTAGACCTTTCTCAACTCGCAAAGTCGCTCGAATATCCCCCAATGATGTAAATGCACTCTCACCCATCGGGCCATCGGTGAAGCCGGCCGCACTACGGCCCAATTGCTCTATCAGAGTCGCAAGATCAAGGCCCTTGATCCGCCCTTGATCCGCAGCGAACTCAATGACGCCCCGGGCGGATTGAAGTCGGCTGGCCTTGTCCACACCTGAAAAAGCGAGATTCGCTGAGAGGCTACCGCGCGCCTCAATCACTCCAGTCAGTTCAAGATCACTAAGTAATTCACCCAATCGGCACTGGCTGATCTGCTGTCGGGTGCGAAAATCGAGAAGCGTGCCATCGACCCGCAATACCGTATCGATACGCGCCTCGCCACCGTAGAAGCCGGCAGTGATTGGTGAAGAAACGATGACGCCATCGTCGGCACGAAGGGGCATGACGACATCACTCATTGTCACCCCGCCGGACTGTAGCGTACCGATCTTAAGTAATCCCGTAACCTCACTTTGCGCAACCAGAATAGCCGGCAGGTTCAGTAAAATCAGGCCATCAAAAGGCCCCTGAGCGCTCAGTTGAAGGAGATTCTCCAGATCCAGCGACGGCACATTCAGATCGAAGCGAAAGGCCGGATCCGCTGACAGATTTTCAATTTCCAGATCACCACTCACCTGGGTTTCATCCATCGACACCTCAAGGCCTGTCAGGGACAAAGTATCGCCTGATACCCGAAAGTCACTTGTGGCACTAACCGAACGGAAGGCCTGCGGCGTAAACGCATCCCAATTCACTTCAGATTTGGCCAATAGCTTGCGCAAGTCTGCATCAACCACATTAAAACGCCCTTTGCCGGCAAGGGGCGTGCCCCGGGCGCTGGCAAACAGATCGCCTAGATCCGCAGAGAAATCCAAAGTACTAAGGTGTAGTTGCTGCTCGCCGGGGATTTCGTCCACCCGGGTCAACCTGGCATCGCGCACCCCGATATCCACAAAAAAGCCCCGCACCGGCTCATGTTCAAAATCGACCGACACCGCGCCTTCAATCACAAAGTGATACCCGGTACGCTCTGCGGCCCACTGCGCAATTTCATCGCGGTAATCTGAAGGCTCAAAAAACGTGGTGAGCCAAACCAAACTGGCCCCCAGCAGGACAATCGCAGCCCCAAACAGCCACAGCAACAATTTGATCGCGCTTTTCATGCTGCAAAATATACCGCTTGGCTGGGCTGGCTTGCAAAGTGCAGATCGCTTTCCTTTCGGACTTGGGCCTCGGCTGAATCGATCACCTCTATTCCTGCGCCAGCACGCGCTCCGCGCCCGCTCAAAGTCCGACGCCAGTTTCGCGCACCCGGTTGACCGTGAAACAGGCCCAGAAGATGACGAGACATATGCTTAAGACGCACACCGCGTTGGAGTTCACGGCGAATATATGGTTTGTACAACTCTAGAACCTGCCAACGTGACAAAACAGGACCGGTGGCTCCAAAAAGCTCGTGGTCCACGGTCGCCAATTTATACGGGTTCTGGTAAGCCTCACGCCCTACCATGACTCCATCAACTCGTGTGAGGTGGGTCTGGACTTGATCCCATTGAGAAATACCGCCATTAATGACAATGGTCAGTTCAGGAAACCGGGCTTTCAGTTGGTACACCCGCGGGTAGTCAAGAGGCGGGATTTCACGATTCTGGCGAGGGCTCAAGCCCGACAGCCAGGCCTTGCGTGCGTGCACGATAAAGACCGTACAGCCTGCGCTGGAGACCACCTCGACAAAATTGACCAGTTGCTCGAAGCGGTCGTCAAAATCGACGCCGATCCGGCATTTTACCGTGACAGGGATCGAGATCACCTTGGACATCGCCCGGACACACGCCGCTACGCGGTCTGGCTCACGCATCAGACAGGCGCCAAACCGCCCGGACTGCACTCGATCGGAGGGACAGCCCGTGTTGATATTAATCTCATTGTAGCCAGCGTCCTCTCCCATTTGAGCACACATGGCCATGGCGTCGGGCTCACTGCCACCCAGTTGCAAGGCCAGCGGGTACTCTACCGGGTCATGGGCTAGAAAACGCGCACTGTCACCATGCAACAAAGCGCCGGTGGTCACCATTTCGGTATACAACCGGGCATGGCGTGTCAGTAATCGCAGCAAGTAACGTTCATGTCGATCAGTCCAGTCCATCATTGGTGCGACACAGAAGTGATAGTCCGATATCGGAGTTTGTCTCAGCATCACTGCTCTCCCCAAATTGTCACCACAATATGTCGAACGTGGGGGCGGACGCGGTGCTCCCAAAGGTACACGCCCTGCCAGGTGCCAAGCGCGAGCCGGCCTTTAACGACCGGCACACTCAAGCTGGTATCTGTCAGAACACTTCTCACATGTGCAGACATATCATCCGGGCCTTCATCGGTATGTGTGTAAAGTGCATCGCCATCGGGAGCAGTACGCCGCATAAACCGCTCCAGATCATGGTGAACAGCAGGATCGGCATTCTCGGTTACCATGAGGGAAGCACTGGTATGGGCGATAAAAATGTTGGACAATCCGGTCATAATTCCGGAACGACCCATCAATTCCGCAATCAAAGGTGTGATGTCGCGGATCTCCCGGCCAGCGGTTTGCACTCTCAGGTCTTCCTGAAACCACTTCGTCATTCAATTAACCAACGGTGACGCCATACTGTCGAGGGCTCTAGGTGGGAAACAACCTAACACGAACGCTGCAAAAGATCGAGCATGCCGGGATGGATCCAATCTCGGGCGCAGTCCGACGCGGGCTTGAAAAAGAAAGCCTGCGCATTGATGCCGCCGGTGTAATCTCGCAACATCCCCACCCCGAAGCATTAGGTGCAGCGCTTAGCCACCGTTACATCACAACCGATTACTCCGAAGCACTACTGGAATTTATCACCCCAATCTTCGACAAGGTGCCAGCATTGCTGGAGTTTCTATCGAGACTGCATCAGTTCACCTACCAGAATATCGGGGAGGAAAAACTCTGGGTCAACAGTATGCCTTGCATCCTGCATGGCGAAGACAGCATCCCGATTGCCCGTTATGGTAATTCCAATGCAGGTCGCATGAAAACAGTCTACCGGACAGGTCTTGCCCACCGCTACGGCAGGTTGATGCAGACTATTTCCGGAATCCATTTCAATTTCTCTCTCAGCGATGATTTCTGGCGCCCGTATCGGGAGGTCAAGAACTCGACCCTACCGCTACGTGACTTCAAGTCAGAACAGTACCTGGGACTGATGCGTAATTTCTATCGCCATGACTGGACGATACCCTACCTGTTTGGCGCCTCGCCTGCCGTGTGCCCCACTTTTCTGGAAGGCCGCTCACATCACCTGCAAAAACTCGGCAACGCCAGTTATCATTTGCCTCATGCTACCAGCCTGCGCCTTTCGGGTCTGGGCTATCAAAGTGAAGCCCAGGAGGCGGTGCATATGAGCCTGAACAGTTTGGCCGAATACACAGAGTCACTGGTGCGCGCCACTACCGAGCCTTATCCACCCTACCAGGGGATCGGAGTCAAGGTGGATGGTGAATATCGCCAATTGAATGACTCGCTGCTACAAATCGAAAATGAGTATTACGCTTCAATGCGACCCAAACGCGTTGCCCTCTCTGGTGAACGACCTAGCCATTCCCTGCAGGAACACGGTGTGGAATACATCGAATTACGCTCATTAGACCTCAACCCTTTTCTGCCCATCGGTATTGACGAGCACGAAATTCGTTTTCTGGATCTCATGATGCTGGCATGCTTGTTGGAGCCCAGTCCGCCTCTAAGCGAGGACGACTTTGCCAGACTTCGTGACACCCAAACGCGTGTAGCAGAATTCGGCCGCGACCCTGGACTGACAATCACTAGTGGTATGGGGCATGAATGCCCCGTGTCGCGTTGTGGGCTTGAACTTATCGAGTGGCTGGAGCCGCTGGCAGCTTATATGGATCAACACGGCGATGCTGGCTACTGTCAATCATTATCGCACTACCGCATTGCCTTCGAGGATCCCGACAATACCCCTTCAGCAAAGGTTCTTCAGCAAATGAAGGAGCACAACAACACTTTCTTCACATTTGCCATGGCTCAGGCCGAGAGCCATGAGAACTACTTCAAGAACTATCCCTTGGATCCGGGTGAAGACACACTATTGCGCCGGGAAGCGGCGAACTCTCACCAAAGCGCACGGCAAGCCGAGCAAGATGACACTATGGACTTCGAAAGCTTTCTGGATAACTATTTCAAGCAGTAGCGCCAACGACCAGCTGTGTGTTTCAAACCCTGACAGCGCAACACCATGACCCACATTGGTAGTCGAACTCGAAGCGTTGCTTTTGTAATTTCATCGCACGGTTTTGGCCACGCGTCCCGGGCTAGCGCAGTCATCGAAGCGATGCGCGATCGGGACCCCAGTTTGGTGGTTGAGTTATTCACTCATGTCCCTCGTTGGTACTTCTCCCAAAGTATTGGAAACTTCAATTACCATAGAACAGACTGCGATCTCGGCCTGGTACAGACCGACTCCCTGAATGCAGATGTTGGCGCAACGGTCATCGAGCTTAGTAAGCGCCTGCCGTTAGATCCTAAAGAGGTCAAAGCGCTTGCGACACAATTTCAGGCGCTAAAGTGTCGACTTGTCATCAGTGATATCGCCCCACTCGGGCTTGCTGCGGCAAAAGTCGCTGGCATCCCCTCGGTGCTCGTAGAGAATTTCACCTGGGACTGGATCTACGCCGGGCTTGCAGAGCACGCGCCAAGCCTTCGCCACTACAGCGAATTGCTGGCACCCCTATTCACCCACGCCGACTTGCGTATTCAAACTACTCCCGTCTGCGTTCCGGTTTCCCATGCAAAAACGACCCGGCCGGTCGCTCGTCGACAACGCCAGGACCGCGCCACCACCCGCGGCAAGCTCGGGCTGGGACGGGGCCAAAAACTGGTTTTCATCAGCATGGGCGGCACTGCGACTGAATTTCCTTTTCATGAACGCCTATGTTCGGATTTCCGAGGGATCGATTTTGTCGTTGCAGGTATCGGCACGAGCGCTGAAACTCACGCCAATGTTACCTTCTTGCCAGCTCGTACCGCTATGTACCACCCAGACCTGATTCATGCCGCTGATATCGTCATTGGCAAGGTCGGATACAGCACCATCGCCGAAGTTTTCGAAGCTGGAGTTCCCTTTGGCTACTTCGTGCGTGAGCACTATCCAGAAATGGCGCCACTGGTCACTTTCCTGCGCGGCCAGGTACCAGGCCTTGACTTCAAAGCCGCCGAGTATGGTGGCGGCCAATGGCTGGACCGACTCCCTCAGTTGCTGGCCATGGAGCGGCTTGAGCGCGCGGATGTCATTGGTGGAGCAACCGAGTGCGCAAGCCTAATCAGTACCATGTTCTAAGTCGGCTCGGCCAAAGATTAACGAGACATCTCGGTGATCAGGGCGCTCAGAAAACGCTCGCCTGATTCAACCTCAGCCATCTCAATAAACTCATTGGGTTGGTGCGCCTGATCAATCGACCCGGGGCCACATAAAACCGTGGGAAATCCAGCCCCTTGGTATTGCCCAGCTTCTGCGCCGTAGGCTACCCGGGCTGTATCGTCACTGCCGGTCAGCGACTGCACTAGGCTCAGTATTGGCGATGCCGACTCATCAAAGGCTGGGCTTCTTGCCAACACCTGGGTGTCAATAGCGCAACGCTCATACCGCGCACGCATCCCCGGCAAAACCTCGTCTCGACAGAACTGCTCGAAAACATCGATTAACAATTGTGGGTCATCCCCTGGAATATTCCGGATGTCCCAGACGAATTCGCATTCGCCGGAGATAATGTTAAGGGCCGTACCGCCATGAATAACCCCTACATGCACCGACGTGTAGTGGGGTTCAAACCCATTATCGCTAGGTGTTTTTTTGGCCAGGTCTTGGGCCACTGATTCCAGATGACTTACCAATCGAGCCGCGGTCATCACAGCACTGACGCCCCGGTGGGTCTGACTGGAATGCGCTTCATAGCCACGCACAACCGTACGCAGCCCGACCATACCCTTATGCCCAATGACCGCACCCATGGTAGTTGGCTCGCCGACAATGACACCTTGCGGCTCCGGCAGTTCGCGGCGAATCACCTCTATCATATCCGGGGCACCCAAACACCCTACCTCCTCGTCGTACGACAACGCAAAGTGGATTGGTCGGCGCAGGTTCACCATCTTGGGTACCAGGGCCAAAGCGATGCCAATAAATCCCTTCATGTCACAACTGCCCCTGCCATACAAGCGGCTACCCGAGCGCATCAGGGTAAAAGGGTCGCTGTCCCAATCCTGCCCATCAACGGGAACTACATCGGTATGGCCAGAAAGAACGACGCCACCGACTTCTTCGGGGCCAACGGTGGCAATCAGGTTGGACTTTTGCCCATCGGCACTGGGTACCCGGCGCGAGCCAATCCCCTGATCGTAGAGAATATTCTGAACGAAATCGATTAACGGCAGGTTGCTTTCACGAGAGACCGTGTCAAACCCGACGAGCTTTTTAATCATGGTGACGCTGTCCATGAGGGGTTAGTCTATTCCCAACGCGCCTGATTGTGAAATCCTGGCGACCTCGGCCAGAGTCAGGTTTGGTGTTAGCTATGGTTTGCGGTAGCCTTGGCGACCCTCAAAGTAACTTGACTGGCCACAGGACCTTATCAACAAACATGAGTCTTAAGAATATCGGCGTGATTGGTGCCGGCACTATGGGTAATGGTATTGCCCAAACCTGCGCGATCCGGGGTTACAACGTCATCATGCAGGATGTCTCTGATGAAGTGGTGCAAAAAGGCCTGGATGCTCTGGGTTCCAGCCTGGAACGGTTGGTAGAGAAAGATAAAATCACCCAGGAGGCCTGTACCCAGGCTCTGGCAAGGATCCAGGCCACCACTGATATTGAAGCCATGGCGGAGTGTGATCTGGTGGTCGAGGCGGCAAGTGAAAATATGGACGTCAAAATACCAATTTTTTCAAAGCTCCACGCGATCTGCCAAGAAAGCGCCATCCTCGCTTCGAATACCTCGTCGCTGTCGTTAACCCGGATCGCGGCTGCCAGTGGCCGCGCTGAGCGCGTTATCGGCATGCATTTTTTCAACCCGGTGCCACTGATGGCACTGATCGAAGTGATTCGGGCTATGCAGACCTCGGACGAGACCTACGCAGCAGTCGATGCGCTGGCCCGGGACCTGGGAAAGACACCGGTCAGTGTCAAGGATAGCCCGGGCTTTGTGGTCAATCGGATGCTGGTTCCAATGATTAACGAAGCGGCTTTTATCCTCTACGAGGGACTCGCCACGGCCGAGGATATCGATGCGGCAATGAAACTCGGAGCGGCCCATCCCATGGGCCCACTGGCTCTCGCTGACATGATCGGCTTGGATGTCTGCCTTTGGGTTATGGATGTGCTGCATCAGGAATTTGGTGACTCTAAATTCCGGCCGTGCCCTTTGCTCAAGCAGAAGGTCGATGCGGGTTACCTGGGGCGTAAAACCGGGCGTGGCTTCCACGACTACAGCCGGTAAGCTTTCCGGCAGCAGACAGTCAAGCTGGTTACCACCTCAAACGCTCAGTCGGAGGGCTATGAAGAACCCTTGCGACTAGGTATTGATACCGGCGGCACTTATACCGACGCGGTACTTCTCGATCGCGCCGGGTCGGTGGTCAGTACAGCGAAGGCACTGACAACTCATCATCAGTTGGCGGCCGGAATCAACGAGGTGTTAGCCCAGCTTCCCCGCGAATTACTGACCAAAAGCCGACTGGTTTCCCTATCAACCACGCTTGCAACCAATGCGATTGTTGAAGGTCGTGGCACGGCCGTGTGCCTGTTACTGGCAGGCTACAGCGCTCAGCAGGTAAATCAGGCGCAACTGGATCAAATTGTCCGTGGAGGTCATTGTGTGCTGATCCGCGGGGGCCACGATGCAGGAGGCGTCGAGCGCGAACCGCTGGATATAAAAAAGGCACATCAGATCATCGAGTCCCAGCGTGATGAGGTTGCCGCTTTCGGGATTTCTGGACTGTTTGGGGTTCGCAACGCCGAACACGAGTTGCGTCTACGTGATCTCGTCCATTCACTGACCGATAAACCGGTAACTTGCGGGCACGAACTGGCCTCACAACTGGATGCGCCACGCCGGGCCCTGACAGTAGCCTTTAACGCGTCGTTGATTCCTTATATCGATGAACTGATTCGAGCGATACAGATCACCCTGCACGAATACCGGATTACTGCCCCACTGATGATGGTTAAAGGAGACGGTTCGCTGATCAGTGTCGAGCTTGCGTTGTCCCGCCCGGTAGAAACTATCCTGTCCGGGCCAGCCGCAAGCGTTATGGGCGCAGCTTTGCTCCAGCAACAAGACAGCGCCATCATTGCAGATATGGGCGGCACCACCACTGATATCGCGATCATCAGCAACGGTCAACCGGTGGTGAGCGCTAACGCCGCAGTTATTGGCGATTGGCGCCCTATGATTGACGCAGTACGGGTGTTCTCCGTAGGCCTAGGCGGGGACAGTGAAGCCCGCTTCCGGGGTGGCGTCGGATTGGCGATTGGTCCGCGCCGGGTTATCCCTATGAGCCTACTGGCACATTGGTTCCCTCAGATACTCGAATCCATGGAGCGCCGTAGCAGATCCTCTACCAGTGCCCGAAGCAGTCGCTACGTGGTTCGACTGTTCGCTGAAGCCAGTCAACGTAAAAGGTTCTCTGAAGCCGAGGCCGACGCCTGGGCGCGACTCGCCGATGGCCCGCTGGATCTGGAGGCCGCGGCCGAAAGCGACCGTGAGCTGATGCGAGCGGCTGCCAGGTTGGTACGCGAGGGTGTCGCCATATACAGTGGATTCACCCCGACGGATGCGGCTCATGTGCTCGGGAAAATGAGCCATTGGTCTACCCCGGCTGCCCGGCTTGGCGCAATCATTTGGGCTCGGCAGATGCGCGAGGTCTACGGCTGGGGCCAATTTAAGGAACGAGACCCTGTAGGCCCAAGTCAGACGGTGCAGGACTATGTCGTCAACGTGATCTGTCAATCCCTCGTGTCAGCCTGCCTGGCAACCGACCCGGATCAACGCAACAGTTTGGAACGCGAGCGTACCGCGCGACTTTTCAGCGAGTGGATCACCGGGATGAGTCGCATTGACGGCGATCTGTTCTCGTTGCAATTGGACCGCGGGCGCACCCTGGTGGCAGTAGGCGCTCCCGCACCGATCTACTACCCGAAGGCGGCCGAGCAACTCAATATCACGCTAGCCCTGCCTGAACATGCAGAGGTTGCTAATGCCATTGGCGCGGTCGCCGGTAGTATTGCCCAGCGTGGGCGGGTCACTGTGACCCAGCCCGTGCAGGGAATCTTCCGGGTATTCGGCCCAAAGGGGCCGGCAGACCATAGTCATCTCGAAGATGCCTTGTTGGATGCCGAAAGCCAGGCAATCCAACTGGCTCGGGAGAAAGCCCTTATGGCAGGGGCTAAGGAGGTCCAGATCACCGTCTCCCGTGATCAGGATGTCGTTGATGATCCGGATTCACCAGCCACAGTCTTTTTTGAGGGGCGGGTCACCGCTATTGCCAGCGGCCGCCCCGCAATGGGCCTGACCGAACTACCTTTGCTCCAAGGGGCGAGAGGCGTACAATCCGGCGCGGATCTAGCAATCCAGACAGATTAGACCGCGTCACTCATGAATACCAGTATCAATAACGGTTCACGAAAGGATATCAACAGCCGGCCGCATATCTATTACGATGGCTACTGGATCCGTTACTATGCTCCTCCAGCGGAAACGCTTTCAGCCAAACGCGACTTGTTGTTAATGCTGACACGGCGGACCTTCCACCACACCGAGCCAGGAATTAATACGCCCGGAAATAAGGTAGAAACTGCCCGCGCCAGTTACGAGACCGAGCAAAACCCCGCACGTAAGCGCGTCAATGCCGCTATGCTTGCAGGGGCTCTGTTCAACCGCGCAACTGACATTTTTACCAGCATCGTCAGCCTCGAAAGCAAAAGCATCGATGTCAGTACCGACAACGAGTTGATGCGTGAGTGCAGCGCCTGCTTTGCGGAGGCGCTCGAACTGGGTAAACAGGTTCGCCATCCCAGTGGACACGAAGGCATAGACGAACTGTGGGGTGAGCCTTTCAAAGTATTTACCCGCTCAATCGCAAGTTACTATGAAAGCCGTTACGTAAAAATTTCACAGACGATGAAGGCGATTGACGAAATCACCGGGCGCATTGTTAAGGTTTATGGAGAGATGCCGAGCTTTCATGGAATCGGTGCAACGGTCTTACAGTTCGCCCGCGCCGGCCGAGTCGAGTGCGAGATGATGAAAAGCGACCCGGACTTCTTCAGCAACTGGCCGGAATTTGTGACTCTCAAGGAGCAAATCAAGGCGTTCCAGCCGACGCCCCCTGCAGACCTCGGCGCTCTGGCCCTGGCGCAACTGCATCGCGGCTGCGGACTGCTGAGTGATGGCGCTGATCTAATTTCCTACATGGCTGGCGTCCGAGTGCCTATGCCCAAGAGCAAACGCGACTACCTGGACGCCCTGGAGGATTTCGAACTCGACTGCCAGGGTGTAGGGCTTAAATCGGAGTCGGCGTAGTCTCGCTGATCAGCCAGTCGACCACTGCAACCAGTGCTGCCTCCCGGCTGGCGCCGCCATTTAGCTCGCGATAGAAAATTGCCAGCTGGCGCTGTGCACTGCTGCCCCGCTGCAGGATGACCCGTGCATGTGATACCTCTTTTTCACAGTCGAAAAACTGGGCGTCCTCGGCGATGAGTTCAAGTATTTCTTCCACCAGTTCGGCGTAAGGCACCAGGGTGCTGCGGCCAAAATCCAGTAATTCGGAAGCACAGCCATAACGTTGTGCACGCCAGCGGTTCTCGGCAATCAACATGCGGGCATAACGCCGCCAGCGTTGGTTCTGCGTGCGAAGGCGAAAAAGCATCCGCAGCCAGCAACGATAAAGCGCTGCCAGGCAGACTGCGTCCTCCAGTGAAGTGCAAACGTCGGTAATACGGAGTTCCAGCGTCGGAAAACGCGCGCTAGGGCGCATATCCCACCAGATCTTGGTAGCATCCTCAATAATGCCGGCGCGGGTCAGGACCTCAACGTGACGGCGGTACTCGGCAAAACTTTCGAAGTATTCGGGCAGGCCGGTGCGGGGCATTTCGTCCCAGACCGATATGCGATAGGACTGCAGGCCGGTATCCTGACCCTCCCAGAAGGGAGATGAGGCGCTCAAGGCCAGGAAATGTGGAATAACGTAAGCGGTCTGGTCGAGCAAATCCATCCGCAACTCCTCGTCTTCAATCGCAACATGGACGTGCATGCCGCAGATCATCAACCGCCGTGCCACCTGTTGCAGATCTTTCTCAAGATTGTCGTAACGGGTTTTTGGCGTATGTTCCAGTTCTTCAGGCCGGGCCCACGGATGCGTTGATGCGGCAACCAGTTTCAGTCCGTAGCCCCCGATCACTTGTGCGACTACACCACGCAACATCTGTAACTGCTCGCGAATCTGTGAGATATCCTTGCAAACCTGCGTTCCGACCTCGACCTGGCATTGCAAAAACTCGGGACTGACTTGCTGTCCTAACCTCGCAGAAAGATCCGCCATCAGGCCATTTGGGACTTCGCGAATCAGGCAGCGGGCCCCCCGTTCAACCAGCAGGTATTCTTCCTCGACTCCGATAGTAAAACTGGGTGCCTGCATCAGTCACAGTCCCATCTGTGGTAGAGCTCATCATCGGCGAGAATTGGCATCAAATGTTCCGCTAGCAGGTCTGCCCAGATCATTATTCCCGCCTCGGTTTCAATCAGGTCCTGGCGAATCTCAATCAGAACATGCGGAAAGCCGTTGGCTCCGCCGTGGGTTTCGATCGTGTAGCCAACATGCTCGCGGGCATCATAGGGCTGATTATCTCCGACACACAGGTTTGGATCATTTCGCAGGCTGCGCAGCAGTGGCAGGCTCATGCGCTGATCATCGGTCCATAGTACACCAATCTCCCAGGGCCTTGGTTCCCCAGCCAACTCCGGGGTAAAACTATGCAGTGCGATCAACACCGGTACGCCATGAATGACCCGCACGTGCTCAACCTGAGAGGCAACCGCATTATGGTAAGGAACAAAAACCTCCTCAGCACGACACAGGCGCTGCTCCGCTGAGAGGTTTTGATTGCCAGGAATAATGGAACGGTCACTACAGGAGAGGATCGAGGCGGGGTCCGCAAGATGCCGATTAAGGTCGATCACCAATCGTGAATACCGCGCCAGAATGAGCGCGCCATCCAGCAGGTACATCAGGCGGCGCGCCAGCATCTCACAACCAATGTCCAGGGCAACGTGCTCACCTAGTACCGTCGAATCCAACCCGAGATCGCACAGCGAGCGCGGAATGGTATTACGAGCATGGTCACATACCAGCACCAGCGCCGCTGCGCCATCAGGGTTTTCGATCTCAAACGGCGGAGTCTCATCCTCTGCAAGCAAGGGTAAAGGGCCTGGATGACTGATGCTGTTATCCAACTTTTCCCCTGTTATACCAATCGATGGACCTGGGTTATGCTCGCACCGCCCGTTGAGCCCGAGCACCAATCTAAGTTGAGTAAATGAATCTTTCCCGTGCGCCTAAAGACTACGCTCTTTTACTAGGGCTTGCCATAATATGGAGCGGATCTTTTGTTTTTATCAAGATCGGCGTCGATACGGTCGGGCCATTGACCCTGACCGCGGCTCGCCTGGGGATTGCTGCAGGTGTTCTATACCTATGGCTGAGAATCAACGGTGAACGACTGCCGCGAGATGCGACTTCGTTGAAGATTTTTGCATTCATTGGGCTTTTTGGAAATGCATTACCGTTCACTTTGATCAGTTGGGGTGAAATTCATATTGACAGTGGTCTGACCGCCGTGCTGATGGGTGTCATGCCGGTGGCTACGGCAGTTCTGGCTCACCTGTTTATCCGGGACGAGCCATTTACCACCCAAACCGCGATTGGAATCTCGATTGGCTTTGGCGGTCTTCTGGTCCTGATCGGGGCCGAGGCACGGGCCGGGTTGACCGCGCCGATCCTGGCCCAACTGGCGGTGATCACCAGTGCCATCTGCTATGGCGCATCAGCTACCTTTACCCGTTACTATGCTGGCCACGGTAGCGGCAAAGTGATGGCTACGGGAGCTATGCTGGCCGGTTTGCTATGGATGTTACCCGTGACGTTAATTCTCGAGCAACCCTGGCAGATGCATCCAGGCATTGGCGGACTGGCCGCGATCGCCTACCTCGGTCTTTTGCCTACAGCCCTCGCAGCACTCCTGTTCTTTTACCTGGTCCCTCGCCTCGGGGCAAACAACTTCGCCCAGATCAACTACCTGATTCCAGTTCTTGGCGCACTATGGGGTGTGATTTTTTTAGGTGAGACTGCCTCGTGGCGTCTGCTGACCGCTTTGGCGCTAGTGTTGTGTGCCATCACTATCGTTCGCAAACGCATACCCAGACGCTGAAGACGAACCTTGGCGCAACCTTCCGATCAATCAAGCAACTGGCGCACCATATAAGGCAAAATGCCGCCGTTGCAGTAGTAATCCCACTCCTTAGGGGTATCGATACGGACCTTCGTCATGAAGGATTTGACGATGCCATCGGCTCGGGTCATACGCACCTCAAGCTCGGTCGCGCCGACGATAGGTTGGGCCAGATCAAACACTTCAGTACCCGAAATTTCCAGGTTTTGAGCGCTCTCGCCATCCGCAAACTCCAGCGGTAATACACCCATACCTATCAGATTGGAGCGGTGGATACGCTCAAAGCTTTCAACCAGTACCGCCTTGACGCCCAGCAAAGAAGCGCCCTTGGCTGCCCAGTCTCGCGAGGATCCCGTGCCATACTCCTTGCCGCCAATAACCAGCAGTGCTGTACCCTTTGCCGCGTAAGACATGGCTGCGTCATAGATCGTCATCTGTTCGCCACCAGGTTGGAAGGTAGTCCAACCACCTTCAGTGCCAGGCGCCATAGCGTTGCGTAGCCGGATATTGGCAAAGGTTCCACGCACCATCACCTCGTGATTACCGCGGCGCGACCCATAAGAATTGAAATCAGCTCGCTCCACCCCATGCTCCTGCAAATATTGCCCAGCTGGGCTGTCGGCCTGAATGGCCCCCGCTGGAGAGATATGATCGGTAGTGATGCTATCGCCAAGTAACGCTAAGACTCTGGCGCTGGTAATAGCCTTTAGCTGGCCAGGCGTGCGCTCCATGTGATCGAAGTACGGGGGGCGGCGAACGTAGGTGGAATGCTGATCCCAGGCAAAGCGATTGCCTGCGCTCACCGGAACCTCGCCCCACTGGCTGTCGCCGCGAAAAACATCTGAATAGCGGGAGCGGAACATTTCCCGTGTCACATGCCTGGCAACGGCCTGGTTAATTTCGAGTTGTTGAGGCCACAAGTCACCCAAAGTCACCGGGTTACCCTGACCATCCACTCCTATAGGATCATTCACAAGATCGATATCGGTTGTGCCGGCCAGCGCGTAGGCTACCACCAAGGGCGGTGAGGCCAGGAAATTCATGCGCACCTCGGCATGCACCCTGCCCTCGAAGTTTCGATTACCTGAGAGCACCGAACAGGCAATGAGGTCCCGTTCCCGAATCACTTCACTCACGGGCGTGGGCAAGGGGCCGGAATTACCAATGCAAGTGGTACAGCCGTAACCAACTACAGCAAAGCCAATATTTTCCAGATCGTCGAGCAGGCCGGCGTCACTCAGATAATCCGTCACCACCTTGGACCCCGGTGCCAGGGAGGTCTTGACCCAAGGCTTGACAGTAAGGCCGCGTTGTCGCGCGTTGCGGGCCAGCAAGCCAGCAGCCATGATCACACCCGGGTTTGAGGTATTAGTGCAACTCGTGATCGCGGCAATTGCGACTCCAAGATCAGGAAATTCCATTGTCTCGCCGTCAAGTGTAATCCTGCCGGTCCGACGTTCGCTGCTACCGCTGAGTTTGGTTGCAGCGTCGTTGATCACCTGCTGGGCTTCAGTCAGGGCAATGCGGTCCTGTGGCCGCTTTGGCCCGGCAATGCTGGCAACTATGTTGCCAAGATCAAGGTGGACGGTCTCGCTGTAATGCGCCGGTACCGCCCCCGGTTCCCGAAACAAGCCCTGGCGTCGCGTGTACGCCTCTACCAGTGCGATGTCCTCTTCGGATCGCCCAGTCAAACGCAGATAATTGAGCGTTTCTTGATCAACGGGGAAAAATCCACAGGTAGCCCCGTACTCGGGCGCCATATTAGCGATGGTGGCCTTGTCCGCCAACGAAAGATGGTTCAACCCATCGCCATAGAATTCAACAAATTTCCCAACGACGCCCTGACGACGCAGAATTTCGACTACGCTAAGGACTAGGTCCGTGGCTGTGGCGCCCTCGGGTAGAGTGCCGTGCAATTCAAATCCAACAACATCGGGAATCAGCATGGTCACTGCTTGGCCAAGCATTGCGGCCTCCGCCTCGATTCCACCTGCACCCCAACCGAGCACCCCCAGGCCATTAACCATGGTCGTGTGCGAATCAGTCCCGACCACCGTATCAGGATAGGCCAGTAGCTCCCCGTCAGAGTCACGACTAAAGACCACACTGGAGAGGTACTCAATGTTTACCTGATGAACAATACCGGTAGATGGAGGGACCACACGAAAACTGCTGAAGGCCGCTTGGCCCCAGCGCAGAAATGCGTAGCGCTCCGCGTTACGGGAGTATTCGAGATCGGCATTGGCCTGCAACGCGCCGGCTGTACCGAAATGATCAACCATGACCGAGTGGTCGATCACCAGATCGGCTGGCGACAAAGGATTTATGCGCTCGGGATCCCCATCCAGCGCCGCAATAGCTTCGCGCATGGCGGCTAGATCCACAACCGCAGGCACCCCTGTAAAATCCTGCATCAAAACCCGGGCCGGGGCGAAGGCTATCTCAGCTGCACTCGTCGCACCCGGAATCCAACCGGCCAAAGCCTCGATATCGCCAGCAACGACATCGACGCCATCCTCTGCACGAAGCAAGTTTTCCAACAGGATCTTTAAAGTCACGGGCAGCCGCGCCAGGTCGAACTGATCGGACAAAGCATCCAGAGCGAAAATCTGGTAGCGCCGGCCGTTAACATCCAGCGAAGTCTTGGCATTAAAAGAATTATTCATCTGTACTCCTTAGCTGTCCGTGGGGATCAGGGAACGTTGACACAGTCGTTCCAGGTTTAAATGAGGAAAAGTGGTGGGCTGGGATTCTACCGCAGGCACAAACACACCCTCGTATCAGAAGATCAATTACCGTTGTTTTTATCCATCGCCCGCAACTGGGCTTCGTCGAGCACCCTAATACCCAGGGCAAGTGCTTTATCAAATTTTGACCCCGGATCAGCGCCTGCCACGACAAAATCAGTTCTCGCCGATACGCTTGCGGTAACCTTGGCGCCACGAGCCACAAGCCAGTTGCGGGCCTGATCACGACTCATCCCACTGAGTGTCCCGGTGATCACGACAGTACGCCCGGCGAAGGGGCCCACCGGCCCGGAAGTGGATCCTTCTGGTACAGGCCAAACAACCCCAGAAGCACGAAGTGCGTCGATCACCTCACGGTTATGATTCTGTTCAAAAAAGAGCCGTATTCCGGAGGCAACCACCGGGCCAACGTCAGGCACGACTTCCAATGCCTCTACTGACGCATCGACAAGCGCCTCCAGGCTGGAAAAATATTGGGCAAGCGCCTGCGCTGTCGCTTCACCGACCTGCGGTATCCCTAAACCATAAAGGAAACGGGCCAGCGTTGTCTCGCGACTTAATTCAAGTGCCTCAAGCAAGTTATCGGCCGACTTTGTCCCCATCCGATCCATTGCGGCGAGCTCGTCATGCGACAACGTAAAAAGATCCCCAGCGTGGCACACCCGCCCACTGTCGACCAGCTGTTCGATTAGTTTGGCTCCAAGGCCCTCGATATCAAGGGCGCGGCGTGAAGCAAAATGCTTTATCGATTCCTTGACCTGGGCTGAGCAGTAAAGCCCTCCGACACACCGTTGAATGATACCGCCATCGTCGACCACCACTTGCGAACGGCAAACTGGGCACTCGCTTGGAAAAACAAAGCGTCGCGCACCACGTCGGCGCTTCTCGCGCACGACCGATACCACCTCTGGGATCACATCGCCCGCGCGACGCACCGTCACCGTATCCCCTACCCGCACATCGAGTCGCTCGATCTCCGCCTGGTTATGCAATGTGGCATTAGCCACGGTTACACCACCAACAAAGACCGGCTCAAGCCGCGCTACCGGGGTAATGGCCCCGGTGCGGCCCACTTGAACGTCAATATCACGGACGATAGTCGTTTCTTCTGGCGCCGGAAATTTGTAGGCCAGGGCCCACCGTGGCGCCCGTGATACCGCGCCCAGCGACTGCTGGTCGGCAAGATCATTCACCTTGTATACAACGCCGTCGATCTCGTAATCCAAGGTCTGGCGGCAGTCCAGGATTTCATGGTAATAATCGAGACACTGCCCAATCCCCAGCATCTGTCGAACCAGTGGGTTGGTACGCAAACCAAAACGTCGCAACGTGGCAAGTGTTGTGATCTGGGTCTGGGGTAACTCCCCTCCGCGCCACAAGCCAATACCGTAACAGAAAAAATCCAGCGGACGCGTGGCGCAAATTCTTGGATCCAACTGACGCAAACTGCCGGCCGCCGCGTTGCGCGGATTGACATAAGGTTTCTCACCTTTTTTAACCTGCTCCTGATTCAAGACCTTAAATCCGGCCAACGGCATATAAACCTCACCGCGCACCTCGAGGACCTCAGGACAGTCGGGCGCCAGAAGTCGCAGAGGTACTGACCGGATTGAACGGGCATTTAGCGTCACGTCCTCGCCGTGATGGCCATCGCCACGGGTCGCAGCTCTTTGAAGTACGCCCTTCTCATAAACCAAACTCACTGCCAGGCCATCCAGTTTTGGCTCAGCGCTATAAACCAGAGTTTCTCGCCCTGTACCCTCGCGACAGCGCCGATCAAACTCGCTGAGCTCTTCTATCGAGAAAGCATTATTGAGTGACAGCATCGCTACACTATGATTGACGGTTTCGAATCGCTCTAACGGTGCACCACCGACACGTTGTGTGGGCGAATCCGGTGTAATTAACTCCGGGCTATCGCGCTCAAGCGCCTCAAGCCTGCGCAACATGCGATCGTAGCCGGCATCTGAAATTACAGGTGCGTCGAGTACATGATAACGGTAGTTGTGTTCACCGAGCTCATCGCGCAGATCGTTAATTTCGGTAACTACCTGTTTTTTTCGCCTGGTCATGTAACCGGGCTCTCACGGCGCAAGATCATTCTTCCTTTTTGACGGGCCCGGCTCAGAACAAGCGCCGGGCTTCATCCGAGCCCGGCTCCACCCCGTACTTCTTCATCGACCACTCGATCGATTGAATCTGTCGACGGATCGAATCGAATTGCGCAACTGAAAGGATCACCCCATCCGGGTCTACCAGTGAACCGTTGAGCTCGGTTGAAACATACTGCGCAACCGACCTAAGCTCGGTAAAAGTCCGGGCTGGGTGTTCGACCCGCGGTATATTCATAAACAGCGCCAAACCTCGAAACATGCCTGATTCCAGATCTGCATAACTAAAACTCCCTGGTTCACGCTGATTGGCGAGCCCAAAGCGGCTGACTCCGGTTCGCGAATCAAAGAAATGGAAGATATCTTGCTCGCCCAGGCGCATACCGGCACGCTCCGCCACCCGCGCCACGTCGGGCCCGGAAAACCCAGCACCGGGTTCTGGTTCAATATTGATAACCGCCAGCAGGTCAAACTCGTGGCAAAATCTTTCCAGCCGAGCCGCCTCGGGCAAGGCCTCTTCAATGCTGGATTCAAACTGTAGCGGTCGATCCAGGGTCTCTGCAAGAGCATAGGCCAGATTGTTAAAACGGGTCAGCTCCGATTCATCGACACAACGATCCGGGTCTGCCATTTGCACACTAATAATCAGGTCGGTAAAGATCTCTCCGGCCGGGGCGTCTCGCAGATCAAGCCAGGCGTTACCCGGCTCCGTACGGCCATGAATCGCCCTTGGGTGCGATAGGTTTATCTCGTACTCACGAAATACCGACAAGGCAAGATCCCGGGTTACGGGAGTCTGTCCAGGCAGGCGCACCCAGTAGTCGATCTTGATCGGTGCAGAGCCAATCTCAGAATCAAGTACACGGCTCGGTTCGCCGGGGCGCTGATCTGAACTGTCGACTGGAGTGGCTTGGTCGGCTGCCTTCAAACCGTCTCCTTTCGTTCGGGCGCTCGCCTGCCCCTCGAAATCATGAGATGCGATCAATGACGGCTCACGCTGGCGCACCCGATTAATCAAGCGATCAGGGCGAAAAAAATTAAATGCCACTGGCCACCGAAAATTTGCAGCTTGTGACGCGATACCGGCGCGCAGTCGCGCCAGCCAAGATGCCGTAGTTGGGCGGCGCTTAAGAAATGACAGTGCGGCAACTGCGCCCAATACCACCAGGCCCAGCGTTATCAATGCCATTTGCAGGCTCATTTTACCGTGCCGCCAACCGAACGGCCTCGTCGACATCGACCGAGACGATAGATGAGACACCCGGCTCCACCATGGTTACGCCGAGCAAAATATCAGTCGACTCCATGGTGATCTTGTTGTGGGTGATTACCACCAGCTGCGATACCTCCGCCAGACTACGCAGGGTCTGACAATAACGCTCAACGTTACGATCATCCAGTGGTGCATCCACCTCGTCAAGAATGCAAAAAGGTGCCGGATTTAGCCGGAACAGGGCAAATAGTAACGCTACCGCGGTCAGTGCTTTTTCACCCCCCGACAGGAGGTGTATGGTGCTGTTTCGTTTGCCCGGAGGCCGCGCCATAACCGTTACCCCCGCAGACAACATGTCTTCATCGGTCAATGTCAGGACCGCGCTGCCGCCTCCAAACATCTGTGGGAAAAACTCGGCAAATCCTTCATTTAAGGCATCGAAAGTAACCTTGAAACGTTCGCGAGTCTCGCGGTCGATCTTGCGTATGACGCCGCTAAGTGTATCCAGCGCTTCAATCAAGTCAGCATGTTGTGTATCCAAATATTCCTTGCGCTGGGCCTGCTCCTCGTACTCTTCTATCGCAACCAGGTTCACCGGTCCAATATTGTCAATCCTCTGAGCCAACTTCTCGGATCGTACCAGCCAGTCAGCCTCAACGGCCTGGTCAGGTAAGTTCGCTAAAATCTCCTCTAGCTGATAGTTGCTGGCATTAATCTGTTCCAGCAGAGTTTCCGAGCGCACTGATAGCTCCTGTGCCTTCAACCGCTCACCTTCGAGTGCATCGCGCGCGGTGGCTGCCTCCTGTTCACACTCCGACAAACCCCCCTGCAGATCACGGATCTGTTCTTCAATAGCTGCGTGCGCATTGCGAGTATCGGCCAGTTGGCTTTCTGACAATGTCCGCTGGTCGAGCAGAGTCTTCAAGCGGGCATTCAGCGCCTCTCCAGGATCATCTCCTTTTGCCAGTTGGATCTTGAGTTCCTGATGACGCGCACGCATGCGACCCCCCTGCACCTCGAGACGGTTGAGGCTCGATTTCAATGAATCCAGAGATGCCTGACTATGCTGCAGGGTCAGTTCCGTGTCGTGCAATTTTTCCCGAGCCGCCTGGGTATCCGTGCGGGAGCGCGCCAAAGCTCTCGTGAGCGCTTCTTTTTCATTTAACAATGCCAGGCGTTTTTCTTCGAGCACTCCGGTCTTGTCTTCAGCAATCGCAAAATGCCGTTGAGCCTCATCCAGAGCTGCACCTGTCCCAGTCAGCTCGGTAATTATCTCGTCGGTCTCTAGGGCCATCTGTTGGCGGCGAGTTTCGATTTGTGAGAATCGTGCATCCTTTTCCGAAAGCACCTGGCGGATCATCGTCTGGGTTTCCAGCTTGTCATTAAGTGTTTTCTGGCTGGACTCGTGCTTTTGTTCCAGGTCGCGCAAAGTCTCACGCAAGCTCTCAAACAACCGTTCATGTTGCGCCGTATCGTCCACCAAAGTGCTAACACTTTCCTGTAATCGCGTGATTTCCTCTTCCCGCTCAAGAAGCCCGTCTCCCAAGTCACGCCCATGCGGCGCCCGGGCCCAGTTCGTCCCAACAATTACCCCGTCACGGGTCACCACACACTCGCCTGGATCGAGGGTTGCGCGGCGGATGATCGCCGCGGCCAGATCATCGGCTACATACACTCCGCTAAGCAGCGGGCCAAGGTCATAGCGTGCGCAATGCAACTGCGCCAGCAGGGTATTTGCAGCACCCAGTGTGGACGACGAACCCGATTGGACCAGGAATAAATCCCGGCGGGGCAGTTCTGCCTCATGCGCCAGGGCCCCATCGAGATTACCAACGCCCAACCCAGTCAGGCGCGGGCCGAGCACCGCATCAGCAGCGCGTTCCCAACCTTTAGCAACGCGGATTTCGCCGGCAAGTACCGGGGCATGCGAAAGACCTCTGCGCTCCAGCCAATCGGCATACTCATCATCCCGTCCCAGCGATGCTTCTTGCAATTCCTGTAGCGACTCCAGACGGCTGCGGGCCGCATGCATCTGCTGGCGCTGCTGATCCACCGCCGTTACCTGGCCTTCAATTTCTTGTCGCAACCCGCTAATCTGCTGCGCGGCCTGCTCGACACGACTTTCATATTCGCGGGTTTCTACCTCGCTATGCCGCGCGTCACTGCGGGCGCTATCCACCGCCAACCCCTCCTCCTCAGCGAGTAGCGCCACCAACTCCTGGTCGAGGCGGGCGAGGCGCTGCTGCGCCTTAAGATCGGCAGATTCAAGCTGCTCGATGCGTGATCGCTGCACTTCCTGATCCTTTATCGGAGTCGCTGTAGATTGGGCGAAATCGTTCCAGTGCTCCTGCCAGACATCTAAAGCCTGTTCAGATTCAGCCTGGCGGGTTGCAGATTGGCGCTGCACGGCCAGATGCTCCTCACGCTGGTCCCGACGCGAAACCACTTCTGCCTCAAGTTCTAAAATGCGTTGATCGTCGTGTTGAGATTCGGCGCCAATCTCTGTCAGGGCCGTTTCAAGACGCTCGAACTCGGCCCGCTGTTGCTCGCCAGTTTCACGCGCATATTCAATTGCCTGTTCAACAGAGGCAACATCAGCACCGGCTGCATAAAATTCAGCCTGTAGGTCACTGACCTGCTGCTGAGAACTCATCTCGTTAGCGCGAGCCCCTTCGATCTGACTTTCCAACGCTCGCTGACGAACCAGGTGTGACTCAACCTCAGTCTGCGCGTGCGCAGTCTGGGCGGACTGGGCGTCGATATGAGACTGCATTAGCAGATGACGAAGTCCCAGCAGTTGGCCATTGACCGTGCGCTCTTCATCTTTAAGTTTCTGGTAACGTCGTGCCGCCTGTGCCTGTCGTTGTAAACGACGCAACTGCGTATCAAGCTCCTTACGGATATCATCTACCCGGCTGAGATTGTCACGGGTATGGCGCATCCGGGTCTCGGTCTCACGACGACGGTCCTTGTAGTGGGAAATGCCGGCTGCTTCCTCGACAAAGGCCCGCAAATCCTCGGGCCGGGCCTCAACGATTCGACTGACCATGCCCTGCTCAATAATCGAGTAGGACCGATGGCCAAGCCCTGTGCCGCGAAAAAGGTCAGTGATATCCCGACGACGGCAACGTGCCTTGTTCAGTAGGTATTCCGACGTGCCATCACGAGATAATGTGCGTTTAACAGAGATTTCGCTGAAGCGCGCGTAAGCCTGTGGCGTTTTGCCGTCGGTGTTATCAAAAACCAGCTCAACCGATGCCTTACCGACAGGCTTACGTGCCTCAGAACCGTTAAAAATCACGTCAGTCATGCTGTCGCCACGCAGTTTGCGGGCCGAGCTTTCGCCCATTACCCAGCGCACCGCATCAATAACGTTGGATTTACCGCAGCCGTTAGGCCCAATGATACCGGTGAGGTTGGCCGGAATAGTTATAACGGTCGGATCGACAAAGGACTTGAAGCCAGAAACTTGGATTCTTTTTAGGCGCATCGGGTCTTTCAGGTGGCTGACCCGAGCCAAACATGGCCAGGCCGACGAATGCTTGGAGCAGTTACGTCGGGCGACTCGGTAAGCCGCTTCTGGGGTCGTGCAAGTAAAGAAATTAAGCGTATCAACTTGAGTGGGAATTATATCGGACTTGGACTTAACATCGGGCCTTTATCACTGCACTGGCACTGTGTCGTGCATCGATGGCCTTTGGGCGAAAGCTGAGTAGCAACTTGCCAATCCATGACGGCCTTCACGCCAATTCTGGGCAGCGTACCGAAAATCGAGGTAGCCAAGCATGCAGCCCACTGCAATACTGCCGATGGTCAGGGGGCTATCCAGCAGCGAACGTTGCTCTTCGGGCCAGTCGAGGCTTCGATTCATAGCGGTAGCCTGGCAATCACACCACACCGGCCGACAGTATTCTCCCGGCCGACGACGCTCCTCAACTAACCGGAGAATTACCGCATCCAGGATGCCATCGGCCAGCGCCTGAAGACGAAGTGCTACCGACCGGGGTTTTGGCTCAAGCGGAAACAGCGGCTCGCCGTCGTGCATAGCCTCAAGGTGCTCACAAATCACTCGAGAATCAAATATTTCTGCCCCGTCGGGTGTAATTAGGGCGGGTACCTTACCGAGCGGATTGGTGCCCCCCAGATCAGCTTGCGGATCCCAAGGTTTGGTTAAAACTCTGTCTATCTGGCCACTAAGGCCGGTTTCTATCATCATAACGCTGACTTTACGCACATAAGGCAAAGTCGGGGAGTATCGCAGCTGCATTATCGCTATTTAGTCCTTGCTTAAAGGGCTCGTGGTATTGCGGGAACTACGGGAAACTGTTAGATTGCCGCGCCTTTCAAAATTTCGGGCCCATTCGACTCATATCACAGGCCCAGTGTAAACCAATGGCAAGCACCAAGAAGAAAGTTAAAGTGGATCTGATCCACGGAGTTAAACCGCATCGGCCCAAGCGGGGCGAACGCTATATGGGTGAACTTCAGATAACGCATTTTCGGGAAATCCTCAACGCCTGGAAAAATGAACTGATAGACGATAGCGAGCGCACTGTGATGGTCATGCAGGGCGAAACCATTAACCTGCCTGACCCTAACGATCGCGCAACCCAGGAAACTGACCGCTCTTTGGAGCTTCGCACCCGGGATCGTGAGCGCAAACTGGTTAAGAAAATCAATGAATCACTCGCCGATCTTGATACCGGCGATTACGGTTATTGCGAAGAATGCGGTGTAGACATTGGTATCAAGCGCCTTGAAGCCCGGCCCACCGCAACTCTGTGCATCGACTGCAAGTCCCTCAGTGAGATTCGCGAAAAGCAAAACATCTGAACCGCTATTTCCTGACGCTTTCACAAAACCGCGCTGTGGCGCGGTTTTTTTTGGGCAGGATCCTGACCTGGAGCCGGCTCGAACGGTACACTACGGGTGATCTTTCTAGACTCGCTTCGAATCCATGTACGATCTCGTCATCCGCAACGCCTCCATTACCCACCCGGACGGCACCACTGCTGCCGGCGACGTCGCTTGTCAGAATGGGCGTATCGCGAAAATTGATAGCATGATCAGCGCTGTGGGGCGCGAGCACATAGACGCCGCTGGCCGATTACTAATACCGGGCGTCATCGATCCCCAGGTACACTTTCGTGAGCCGGGCGCCACGGATAAGGAGGATCTGGCTTCAGGGTCACGGGCTGCCGTACGTGGAGGAGTAACCAGTTTCCTGGAAATGCCCAACTGCAACCCCCCGACCACGGATCAGGAACAACTGGATTGGAAACTGGCCCGCGCAGCTTCAAGCTGTGCAGCCAATTTCGGCTTTTTTATCGGCGCTACGTGCGACAACCTCGACTCACTCAACAGCGTGCGCCCTGCCTGTGGCATCAAGATTTTTATGGGATCCAGTACCGGCGACTTACTGGTCGACAAGCAAGAGCATTTGGAACGAATTTTCGGCAATGGCGAACGCCTAATTGCCGTCCACGCCGAGGATGAGACCCGGATCCAAGATCGAACGCGGACTCTGCTAATAGAAGGTGAGACCGCCGATTATGCGCTGCACTCACGAATACGGGACCCGCAAACGGCCCTGATTGCGACCGAGCGAGCGCTGGCTTTGTCTGAAAAGTATGGCCGGCGCCTGCATATCCTCCATCTTTCGACCTCAGAGGAAGTCGAGCGACTGCGCCGCCATAAGCCCGACCAGGTAACCTGTGAGGTGATCCCCAACCATCTTTTTCTAAATACCGATGATTACGCCCAGTTAGGATCACGAGTACAGATGAATCCCCCGATTCGCAATCCAGCCAACGCGTCAGGGCTATGGTCTGGCCTTCATCAAGGCATCATCGATATTATCGCCACCGACCATGCGCCGCACACGTTGGGCGAAAAAAGCCAACCCTACCCGAACTCTCCTGCTGGAATGCCCGGAGTGGAAACGTCGTTGCCTTTAATGCTGACAGCAATGCAGGCCGGACAGTGCACTCTGGCCCAAGTACAGCAATGGATGTGTTCGGGCCCGGCGCGGGTGTACGGCATTAAAAACAAGGGGCAGTTGGCTGAGGGTTTCGATGCAGACCTGGCGCTGGTGGATATCGAAACGACGTGGCCGGTTCGTGACAATGAAGTGTTCAGCCGCGCGGCTTGGAGCCCTTACGCTGGCCGCGAGCTCACTGGATGGCCCAACTACACCATCGTCGGTGGCCAGGTGGTTTTCGACAATGGCCAGATTCGGCCAGGTGTTTTTGGTAAAGCCCTGGAATTTGCCGGGTCGGACTAAATTTTCGCCAAACGCCCTCATGTAAGCCAGTGGGACAACCCAGATAACGGCTTAAGGCGAGCCGCCTCGTTGGCCAGCCCTCAAGTCGGACACGCCTACTCTCCCAAGAATCAGGTCGCCACGTACACGGACCCTATCGAAGATCGCTACGGTTCAATTGAGGTGGATAATCGCGGCGGGGTTATCACAAAAACCCTTTGCGCGAGTCTGGACTGGCGCCTTTGACAGATAAACACCCCGGACTTGAGCCAGAATCTATTCGTTAGCTGACTCAGAGTTCCTCTACCGTATGCTGGTGCAGAGTACGACGGTCACTGAATGCCTGGGCTAGCGTATTGGCGTCCATGTACTCAAGTTCTCCCCCCGATGGGACCCCGCGGGCCAGACGGCTCACCGTCAAAGGCTTGCCTTCAAATAGGTCGCATAGATAATCGGCTGTCGCTTCGCCCTCAACCGTAAGGTTAGTCCCCAGGATCACCTCCTGAACGCTTCGCTCGGAAACGACCTGCAACAACCGTTCGACCCCCAACTGGTCTGGGCCGATGCCATCCAGCGGAGACAAGTGCCCCATTAACACAAAGTAGTAGCCGGTATAGGCTCCTGCCTGCTCAATGGTATCCAGATCTGCGGGAGTCTCTACGACACATAGTAGGGTTTCGTCGCGTTTGCCTGACTCGCAGATACCGCAAAGCACCTGCTCACTAAAATTATTACAACGCTGGCAGTGTTTTACGCTCGACACCGCATCCCTCAGGGCATCAGCTAGAATCTGTCCACCCTCGCGGTCCCGTTCAAGCAGGTGAAAAGCCATCCGTTGAGCGGTCCTCGGCCCGACCCCAGGCAGACGACGCAATGCCTGCTTAAGTTGATCTATGGCATGGCCGTCAGCCATTGAGGCCAGGCAGGTTCAAGCCTGGAATATTCATCCCCGCAGCCAGTCCACCCATTTTTTCCTGAGTTGTTTTCTCAACCCGGCGAACTGCATCATTCACGGCGGCCGCCACGAGGTCCTCCAGAACCTCTTTGTCGTCGCTAAACAGGCTGTCATCTATCTTTATCCGGCGTATATCATGCCGGCAAGTCATTATCACTTCGACCATACCGCCGCCGGCGACGCCGGTGACTTCAATATGTGCAAGCTCTTCCTGCGTGCTCTTCAGTTGCTCCTGCATCTCCTGAGCCTGTTTCATGATATTACCCAAAGGTCCTTTCATTCAGCTCTCCTTATGTTGTTTACCGGGGCGCACCGAGTCCGGAACCACGGTTGCATCGAACCGCTCCATAATATCCTTGACCATCGGATCCTCCATTAACGTCTTATAGACCTCGGCCTTTTCCTCGGAATCATGGCGGGCCCGGTTCTGGGTCGGGGTCTCAGGTGGATCTTCACTCCCGTCGATCAGTTTTAACTTGACTGGCGAGCCATTGAACTGGCTAAACGCATTCTCTAAAGAGGCCTGACGGGACTGACTATGCAGTTTGGCAAGATTGGGTTTCAGCGACACGATCAACACCTTTTTTTGAGGATCGTAGCTCTGCGGCGAGAGATTCATGGCAAATTCTCGACTCACGCCTTTTAACCCTGAGTCGTCGACGAACGTAGCCCACAGGTCTGGGTCGGCCAGGTCGGTTTCTACCGGGGGCACCGTGCTCTGAACCGAAGCTGGTTCAGCCGGGGGGGCTGAATCTGCTGAAGCGCCAGTCGCGCGAACTGAGACCACACCTGAGACCACACCTTGGCCTTGAGTTCGCTGCTTGCAAGCCGGTGCCGTTGGAGCCTTTTGGGCAGGCGGTTCAGCACTCGACCCTGCCCCACCTTCATCCGCTGGGTGGAAGGTCAGCATCCGCAACAAAGTCATTTCAAAGCCCGATACCGGATCTGGCGCAAGCAGCATGTCTCGTTTACCTAACATGCCAATCTGGTAGTACAGCTGCACATCTTCCTTAGTCATCGTACTGGCAAGATGCACCACCAAATCTGAATCCGCCTGCTTGGCTGACGCTGCCTCGGGCAAAATCTGGTAGAGCGAGACGTCGTGCAGCACCAATAACAGGTCATCAAGGGCCGCCATGTAATCAATCGCGCGGGACGCCATTTGCGCCACAGTATCAATCAGTGTCGACCCATCAGCCGCCGCCAGTGCGCGTAATATCGTATCAACCTGTTGCTGCTCAATCATACCGAGCATCTCGCGTACTTCGGTGCCGGTAACCCGGCCGCTACCAAAGACAATCCCCTGATCCAATAAACTCAAGGCATCGCGCATGCTGCCAGATGCCGCTCTGGCCAAGGTTGCCAGTCCCACTTCATCGACCTCCAGCCCCTCTGCGTTGGCTATCTTGTGCAGTTGGCCGGTAATTTCTTCGGGCTTCAGCACGCGCAGATTGAACTGCAAACAGCGTGAGAGAATCGTCGGCGGCAGTTTCTGCGGGTCGGTGGTGGCCAACAGAAATTTTACATGTGGCGGAGGCTCTTCAAGCGTCTTAAGTAAGGCGTTGAAGCTGTGTCCGGACAACATATGCACCTCGTCAATCAGATAGACCTTATAGCGGCCCAGGGTTGGAGCGTACTGTACGTTGTCCAGGATTTCTCGAGTATCGTCGATTCGAGTCCTTGAGGCGGCATCGATTTCAAGCAAATCTATATAGCGACCTTCGTCGACGCCAATGCAGGCCGGGCACGACCCGCAGGGCTCAGCGCAGGGCGCCTGCTCACAATTGAGCGCTTTCGCCAGCAGTCGTGCCAGCGTGGTTTTTCCGACACCTCGGGTGCCAGTAAAAAGAAATGCATGATGCACCCGGTTCTGTTCCAATGCCGTGGTCAGGGCTCCCACCACGTGGGCCTGGCCAACAACGTCGGTGAACCACCGAGGTCGCCACTTTCGGGCGAGCGCCTGGTAACTCATGAGAACTTGATTGAAAAGTAGAAACGCATCCGTGTCCCTGACGCTTGATGGTTGCCTCGCATCTGCTTGGAGACGGCGCCAGCCAGCCTGACCCCGGCACCCGATTCGGATGCTACGGCTGCTTCCTTCCGGACCTGACCGGGTTCACAACCTTCCGCCACCGGGGAGACCGACCGCCGCCGCCATATCGAATTACACCAGGCGTTGATCCCAGCATGCCAACAATTTTAACACCGGGCCAAGCCATTACAGGCAATTGTCTGTCAGGCCCTCAGAGTTTTCGCATCAGGCAGAATTTTCCGTCGGGCTCTGCGGCTTCAAAATAGGGCTTGTCGACAATATTTTCGACAATAATGATCCCGTCAGCTTCGAGTGCCGCTATATGCTGGGCGAAACCGGCCTCAGCCCACAGATGGGTATGAATCGTGCATGCGAACACAGCTCCACTGCGAAGCACTCGGAAAATCTCAGTCAGTGCCCCGGGGCCGACATGACCGTGGGTGAAGGTGCCGCAGGATATCCCCGCATCATAGATGGCATCAGCAATACCCAATGTTCCCTCGAGATCAGACTCAAGTAACTCATGGTAAATATCTTTTTCAGCCGCAGCGGCCAGCATCTGGGGGGAAAAATCGAGCCCGTCGATGGAGCTGAATCCAAGAGTCGCCAGGCGCTCCCCGACCAGCCCTGTACCACATCCCACATCCAGAATTCGAGCAGCGTGATCCTCAAGCACCTCATCGAGCATTGCAGCAATGTGTGCGGGCGCGATATATCCCAGCCCATTCTCCAGGTGAGCATCGTAGGTTTCGGCCCAATCGCGATACAACGCCCGGGCCTGGTCGGGGCTCTTGAGGCCATACGCCCGTGCCAGTAGCGTCTCGGACGATTGCGAGGCGATATCGCTTTCTTTCGAATCCTCAGGCATGGTTTTCCCCGAAAGCGCCAGATCCCATCCTAAACCCACGCAATGAGCGGTAACAAAGCCGCGCTGAACCCACTGATCGTTGAGAAAATCGGAACGCCCATGAAGGCTAACAGGATCAGAGCCAACAAAGCCCAATTGCCATAGCGCCCATTGTAATAACGATAAGCCTGGGACAAGGCGCGAGGGAGCAGATAAGGAAGAATGTAATGTCCATCGAGCGCGCCGACCGGCAATAAGTTAAACATCATCAACAGTAGGTTAATTTGCGCAAGATAGATGAAAAACAGGCGAGGGCCCGGACTGGAAAGATCCACCCACCCCCAATCCAACAATATGAGATAAGCATTGATACTGATAATAGCCAACAGCAAATTCATGGCAGGCCCGGCAGCAGCCACCAGCAAGTCGGCGTAACGCGAGGTAAATCGGCGAGGGTCGGTCGGCACAGGTTTGGCATAGCCAAAGCCGATAAAAACCACCATCAACAGGCCCATAGGGTCAATGTGGGCCAGCGGGTTAATGGTCAAACGCCCGGAACGACGAGCGGTGTCATCGCCGAAGCGAAGTGCAACAAAAGCGTGGCCGAACTCATGGAACGACAAGGACACAATCAGCGCCACAAGAATTACCATGAACAGAACCCACTGCCCCTGGGCAAGTAAAGGAATCAACTGATTACCATTAGCGATTCAAAAACCATCGTGATGCGTTGTTGCTCATCTGGATCAGGTTGCACAGCGACCTGCAGGTTAATCATGAATGAGAGAAGGATACATGAAAAATGAGTTTAAGACGGCTCACTCGGGCGCTACGTCTGATCCAATGGTCCATTCCATAGCCCGCCTTAGTGATCGCACTCCATCTGACCCACTTCGGAAGCTTCAGCCTGATGCGGGCCTTTTAAAAAACGGGGTTTGCTACGAGGCTTTGTCCGTGTATGGTTACCCTTTCCCCTTTTTGCATAGATCGATATGACTCAGCCCTGCATTATTACCGTTGCCATTACTGGCGCAGTCCCCAGAAAAAAGGACAATCCTGCTGTGCCGATCAGTACCGCCGAGCAGGTGGAATCGACTCACGCCGCCTTTGAAGCCGGCGCCAGTCTGGTGCATATCCATGTCCGTGACGAGCAAGAGAACCCCTCCTCGGACCCACAGCGTTTTGCCCTAGTGCAAGAGGGGATCAAAAAGCACTGCCCTGGAATCATCATTCAGTTTTCCACTGGTGGACGTGGCCGCGAGGCTGACCAGCGCGGCTCTATGCTCCACCTTGCGCCCGACATGGCCTCTCTGGCAACCGGTTCGGTGAACTTTCCTGGGATGATTTATGAGAACCACCCGGAACTCATTGATCAACTGGCTGGCAATATGCTGCAACACCACATCAAACCGGAGGTCGAAGTCTTCGATCTGTCGATGCTTTACTCGGCCGCCGCGCTGGTGGAACGGAGCCTGATCAAAGCCCCGGTTCACGTGCAGTTTGTGATGGGAGTACCGAACGCCCTGCCCCCACGACGAGAGATTCTTGAATTCGAACTTGCCCAACTATTGACTGTCATGCCGGATGCAACCTGGACTGCGGCGGGGGTTGGCCGCGGGCAACTCGAGGTCAACCACTGGGCGTTGGAGATGGGCGGTCACTGCAGGACAGGGCTTGAAGATAATCTGCGTTTTGATAAGTCGCGCCTCGCCCAAAGCAACGCCGAACTTGTCGGGCGCGTGGCGATCCTGTGTTCCGATTACGATCGTCATCCAGCAAGCACGACAGAAGCCCGCCAGATTCTCGGACTGCGATCCTGATCTCAGACTAATCGGAGGTCCGCAATCAAAGGCAGGTGATCCGAAGCCTGTCGTGCGAGACTCAGTCGTGAAGGCAGCAAGCTATCAATTTCCAGGGCGCCACGCACATAAAGGCTGTCCAGTGGCCGTACCGGCGCGTAAGCTGGGAAGGTACGCGGCATTCGCCCGGCGCCAAAAAAGCCTGCCGGATGCATCACCTGGCGCCCTAAAGTGCCCCAAATGTCATTGAGGTCACCAGCAACGAGGGTGGGTGTGTCGTGGGCGATTCGGGCAAAGGTCGCATGACCTAGCATTTTCTTTAACTGCATCCTTCGCTCGATTCCCGACAGGCCCAGGTGCAGATTAAACAGATGCAGGGTGCGGCTTCGAGCCTTACCCGGGGCGTTATCATCCAATGATACCCGGGCCCGAGCATGAAGGGCGCCGCGACGCTTTTTTGGGCCAATGGTCAGATCAATATTGTCGCTGTCAAGCAGTGGCCAACGACTAAGGATCGCATTACCGTAACCGTGACCGGTTCGAGCCTTCACATTCGCCACCCAAAGCCGATGATTCAATCCAATCGCCTCGCCCAGTACATCAACCTGATGAATATTCGCAGACGACCTGCTATATCGGGCCACTTCTTGCAAAAGGACGATATCCGGGCGGTAATGATTTATCACTTCGACAATACGCGGTAGATCGTAGCGTCGATCGATTCCGCCAATACACTTATGAATGTTGTAAATCACCAGTCGAATTTTCACGGTACAATCAACTCCTGTAAATGGCCCTTACAGGTCTCCAGCGTGGCGCTAAGGCACCCACCAGTCTACCTCCCGTACCGTTGATCAACAAATCGTCAGCCGCATGATCCGCCTTGTACTGTTTGGTTTCGTTCACAGGCTTGCCGCAGTAGTCACTGCGACCCTGTTAGGATTTTTTTGCACCTCGACAGTTGCCAGCAGTACCGTCATGGTCCCGTTCCAATCCCACTACTCGGTCGACTACTCTGGCTTTGGTGCATCACGGGTAGTATCCCTGGAACGCACCGGGCCTGACTATGTTCTGCGCTCAACGACCAAGCTTAAAGGTTTTGCACGGTTGTCGGGGTTTGGCCCGGTTTACGAGGTTTCCCGGTTCGAAATGCACGATGGCGTTATCCGCCCCCTGCTCTATACCGTTGGCGACGGCCAGAACAAACACAAGCGTGATATCCGCATTGAATTCGATTGGAAGACCGGGCTCAGCCGAGGGTTCGCCAAAAATAAAGAACAGACTTTTCCGCTTAAGTCAGGCATGCAGGATCCCCTTACCTTTGAACTGATGGCCCGCCTAGAATTCTCGCGGGGTCAACGGGCACCGCACTATCTTGTGCACGAGGGCCATCGAATTCGTGACTACGTATTTGTTGAGCAAGAGCCTGAGACACTTGAGATTGCCGGGCAATCTGTTGCGGCCACGCGATTCTTTATTGACCGGAGCAGCTCGCGCGAGCTGTATTACTGGTTTGCATCCAAACCACATTTCACAGCGATCCAATTGCGCCAGGAACACAACGGTAAGGTAAAGGCGACCGTGATACTCAACCACAGCACAATGCTTGAGTAAGCGGGAAAGGACTAACTGATACCCAGCGGCGGCACAAGGTCAATAAACGCCTGGATTGGTGCCCGTGCCCGCCGTGCCCGCTGGCAGCAGACATATTCGGTATTCTTGAGGTCGGCGTCGCGAACCGAAACATAATGCAGCCGGTTGTCATTGCCACGCTCCGACCAGGGAACTACTCCGATGCCCAAACCGGCGGCCACGGCCTCGCGTATCCCTTCCCGACTGCCGATCTCCATCACATTTTCAAGCACGAGGCCGGAATCGCTGACCGCCTTTTCGAAAATCGCACGAGTAGTTGACCCCTTCTCCCGCAATACCAGCGCCTGCCCGACGATTTCCCGCAGACCCACACTGCGCCGCGCGCCGAATGGATGAGCCAGCGGTGCCAGGATGACCAGATGATCACTTGCCAGTGGCACTGCGACCAGCCGATCGCCGGGCGTAATATTTGGTAAGACCGCAATATCATATTCGCCACGCCGCAAGCCCGTGAGTACGTTTTGGGAATTGCCAAAAGCCAGGGAAAGCGTAACACCCGGGTAGCGCCGGGCGAAACCCGCGAGCAACGGCAACACATGATAGGGCGCATCAGCCCCTACCTTGAGCTCGCCAGTAACCAGGCCATAGGCTGATACCAGTAAGTTGTCTATCTGTGCGTAAGTCTCAAACAGGCTCGTCGTATGCTGAAATAGCGCACGGCCGAGCTCGGTCAGATCAGTGCCCCGGCTATGGCGCTTGAGCAGCTGCACGCCAAAACGCTGCTCGAGTTCACTGACCTGTCCCGAGAGGGTCGGCTGACTGACGTGCAGAACATGCCCTGCCCGGCTGAAACTGCCCTGGGTTGCGACCGCGTGAAAGGCCCGCAAAGCGTTGTGTTTTACCGTCACAGTAAGTCGTCTCTTTAATCAAACCGACGTAATGCCGATGTTTTGGTGGCCTATTAGGTTCATGGCTTGGTTCGGGGTATCGGTTTTTTCGATATTATATATATATAACATCGAATAGACAGATAATGTACTCGAGTTGATAATCCGCGACTTCAATTTGAGCCGACAGATGAAGAACGCAGACACTCCATCCCTTTCTCCCACGGGAGATCCCTGGCTACTCACCCCAGGACCGTTGACGACATCCCCTTCAGTCAAGGCAGCCATGGCGCATGACTGGGGCTCACGCGACACCCGCTTTATTGAACTGAACCGTAGGTTGCGCCAGCGTCTGGTCGAGATCGTGGACGGCGCCGAAAACTACACCTGTGTCCCTCTTCAGGGCAGTGGCACATTTGTGGTCGAGGCCATGCTGGTCACACTGATCCCGCGCTCTGGAAAAGTGTTACTGCTGATCAACGGCGCCTACGGCAAACGGATGCAGGCTATCTGTCAGATCCATGGCCGCGCCTTTGAAGTGCTTGAATGGCCCGAGGATCAACCGGTCGATCCGGCAGCTGTGAAGAATGCGCTCAATGCCGATCCCGCGCTCACTCATATCTGCGCAGTCCATTGCGAAACAACATCGGGCATTATCAATCCGGTTCATGAGTTGGCACTTGTTGCTCACAAGGCCGGTAGGCGCCTGATCATTGATGCTATGAGTGCGTTTGGCGCCATCGATTTGAATGCCGGACAGACGCCGTTTGACGCCGTAGTCGCTTCGAGTAACAAGTGTCTGGAAGGATCGCCGGGTATGGGCTTTTGTATTGCCCGCAAAGCATCTTTGCTCGAGTGCCTTGGCAACGCTGACAGTCTGGTACTGGACCTGTATGACCAGTGGCGCGCAATGGAGGCCAACGATCAATGGCGCTTTACCCCGCCTACCCATTGCATCCTGGCGCTTGATCAAGCGCTGAATGAATTTGATGCCGAAGGGGGCGTCGCTGGACGTGGGGCACGTTACCGTGCCAACTGTGAAGCACTGGTCTCAGGCATGCGGGCGATGGGCTTTGAAACGTTGTTGAGCGATACCCTGCAGGCGCCGATCATCGTCACTTTTCATATGCCGGCAGACGTTAATTTCGATTTTTCGGCTTTTTATTCGATGATGAGTGAAAAAGGCTTTGTGATCTACCCGGGGAAACTGACCGTTGCCGATTCTTTTCGAATTGGCTGTATCGGACGTATTGGGCTGGAGCAGATCAACGGTGCTCTGGCAGCGGTACGAGAAACACTGCAACACATGGGCGTGCGCAATTGCGGGCCAGCCAAAGACGCCTGACATCTGGAATTTCAAATGCCACGGACCCATTCCATGAACCCTGCCCTACCATCACCGTTAGGCCTGTTTTTTCGGAGCATAGGGGAACGCCTCCTGTGCCATTCTTCCCTTTAACTTCTTACTGGAGATATCCATGAGCATTCGATCCGACTATGTCTACCACCGGGAATACCGCGGCAAGGTCAAAGGCATGGTTCTTGACTGGAGCGGGACAACCGCTGACGCCTACGTAATTGCGCCCGCCGTGGTTTTCGTTCAGGTCTTCAAGGAGCAAGGCGTTGAAATCAGCATGGCTGAAGCGCGCGGGCCCATGGGCCTGCGCAAAGACCTGCACATTCAGGCCTTAACCCAGGAACCGCATATCCGGGATCGCTGGCATGAAGTGCACGGAAAAAATCCGGACCAGTCCGATGTAGATCGGATGTTTGCAGATTTCGTGCCGATGCAGCTTGATTGCCTGCGGAATTACACCACCTTACTACCACATGTGGCCGAGGTGACCCGAGACCTGCAAAAACAGGGAGTTCGGATAGGTAGTTCAACTGGTTTCGTACGTAGCATGGTCGATATTCTGGAGGCAGACGCCAAAACCCAGGGCTATGTTCCGGATGCATCGGTGGCAGGGGACGAAGTGATAAACGGCGCCCGACCCAAGCCATTTATGGTCTACCGGAACCTGGACTTAATGGACGTGCACCCGGTTCAATCCGTCGTTAAGGTTGATGACACAGTCTCGGGAGTTGGTGAAGCGCTCGAGGCTGGATGCTGGGGCGTAGGTATCGCGCGCTACAGCAACTACATGGACGTGAATACCCTTGAGCAGGGTGAACAACTCGCTGGAGATGACCTGCAGCGCCGGCTGAACCTGACCCGGGAAAAACTGCGTCAGAGCGGGGCACACTACATCATTGATACCTTCGACCAACTCCCCGAGGTTATAGAAGACGTAAACATCCGTCTGGGACGTGGCGAACGGCCGTAACAACAACTCATTGAGTCAGCCTCACCCCGCAAGAAAGGTCTCGCGGGGTGGGACTCAACCTCTGTTTAGTTTCCACTGGCGCATAAGATCCTTAGCCTGATACTCAAAAAGGTACATGACGATTCAACACCGGTACCGGCTGGCTGTACATGAAAAATTCTGGATGATCAAACCAAGATCCCACTGTCGATAGCAAGTACCAGTTTCCCGAAGTGTCCAGATTCCTCCATCAGTTTATGGGCCTCAACAACCTCATCCAAGGGGAATATCTTGTGCACCAAGGGTACGATTTTTTCATCGGAGAACAACTCTAGTGTCTCGCTCGCAAAACGGCTGATAATGGCCGCTTTTTCGTCAACCGGCCTTGGGCGCAGGACCGAGCCTGCAATCTTCTGCCGTTTTACCATCAGTTGTGCAAGGTTGAAATCGTTTTTCGCCCCGCCCATCACACCGATCAGCATCAAAGTGCCATTCACAGCAAGAGATCTTAGATTCGCATGCAGGTATGCCGCGCCGATGTGATCGAGAATAACGTCTACCCCACGACCGTCCGTCAGCTTCGCTACCTCTTCTTGGAAGTCCTGTTGCTGATAATCGATGACATGATCCACGCCGAGATCTCTTACCCGCTGGACTTTCGTTGTCGACGCGGTTACCAGAATCGTCACTGACGGTGCGAGCACGCGGCACAACTGGATAGCGGCCGTATTCACTCCGCCGCCGCCGCCATGAAGTAACACTTGCTGCCCATCGAGAAGTCCGGGAAATTGAAAAAGATTAAGATGGGCCGTGATGTAGGTCTCGCTAACACAAGCGGCCTGTGCCCAACTCATACTTTCTGGAATTCTCATCAGATGGTCCGCCCAGGCAATCGAATACTCAGCATAGGCCCCGCCACCGACCAGACCCATCACCC
>CAJWEF010000004.1 GCA_913031305.1 uncultured Acidiferrobacteraceae bacterium | reverse complement strand
GCGTAGCGGCTCACGCCCTGGCGCTGAATCTGAATTTACCCCTGGGGCAATTACACGCGACTCATGTGACTGCTCCTGACCATGCGGGACTCAGCATAATAGGCTGGCAAATGGGGCTAGGTCCCTTGGCACAATTGGCGGTGCAATTTCGTCAGGGCGAGAGCACGCGCTATGTGGATGGCGCTTATCAACGCTGGATGGTAAGTCTGTCTGGACGTTTTGGACACCCCGGGGGAATGCTTGCGGACCAGGGCGATGAAGATCAAGCGCGCATTGCCCACACCGCGTTGCTGGCAGCGGCGGCAGTTGGAATCGCTCTGGTTGCCAGTTCCGGTAGCGATAGCACCGATTCGCGGTTACGTTACTCCACACAACACGATGCAGCCTACAATGTAGTGAACGGCATCAACCCGACGTCAGTTGCCCAGAACCTCGAATATGGAGGCTGGGTGTATCGCAACGCAGATTCCACTTTCAGCGCTGCCGAGCCTAAAAAAGGTACCGTGGATAAAGTCAATCTGGGTTCGCCGTTGAATGTGCCTTCTGGAACCACCACTACGGCGTCTTATCACACGCACGCTGCTTTCGATCCCATTTACGATAGTGAACACTTCTCGATAATGGACCTGGCAATGAATAACACATGGGGTGTCGATGGATACCTTGGCACCCCGGCCGGTTACCTCAAGTACCATCACTACGTGACGGGAATCATTACTACAATTGGCACCATTGCCAACTGATTAATACCGTTCCTTGAAAAACCAAAAAACAGGTCTGAATCCGTTAACCGTGGAGCCCGGTTTGGAGGTCTCAATTTGAGCGATCACTATTGCGCCGACGCAGTTGTCATCGGTGCCGGGGTGATCGGAGCCGCTGTAGCGCTTGAGCTTACCCGTGGCGGACGCAAAACTATCAGTGTCGACCGTCTGCCGGCTGCCGGTTACGGCTCAACGTCCAGTTCCTGCGCCATCATCCGAGTTCATTATTCGACTCTGGAAGGTACCGCGTTTGCCTATGACGGCTATTTTGACTGGAAGTATTGGAAAGCGTTTCTCGATTCTCCTGTCGATATCGAAACTGCCAGATTCCAGGAAAGCGGATGTCTGGTGATGAAAACCAAGGGCAATGGTCACCTTGAAAAAATTGTAGCCAATGTTGAAAAATTATCCATACCCTATGAGCATTGGGATGCGCGCCAGATTGTAAAACGCCTGCCGGGCTATGACTTACAGTCTTTCGCCCCTGCTCGGCGCATAGGCGACCCCGGTTTTGGCGAGCCAGGCAAGGGGCGTATCGAAGGGGGTGTTTTTTTCCCAACCGCAGGTTTTGTCAGTGACCCCCAGTTGGCCGCGCAAAATATTCAAGCCGCAGCAGCGGCGCGAGGCGCCCAGTTTTTGTTTAACCGCGAGGTAACGGCAATACCGGTGAGCGCCAACCGGGTGGGGGGTGTGACTCTTGACGACGGCACTACGATTAGCGCTCCCGTTGTGGTTAATGTGGCCGGCCCGCACTCGTCCAAAGTGAACCGGATGATCGGGGCCGATGTAGATATGAAAATCACCACGCGGGCTCTGCGCCAGGAGGTTGCGCATGTGCCCGCGCCGCAAGGTTTTGATTTTGAGAGCTCTAAATTGGTGATATCGGATAATGATATCGGGGTGTATTGCCGCCCGGAAACAGGAAATTTCGTGCTCGCCGGCAGTGAGGACCCTGAGTGTGACCTGCGCGAGTGGGTCGATCCGGATGATTTCAGCCGTGATTTCACCGAGCAGGCGACTACCCAGGCGTTGCGGCTCGCTCAGCGGATGTCAGGACTGAAAGTACCGACTCGCATGCGTGGCGTGGTAGATCTTTACGATGTGACCGAAGATTGGCTGCCCATCTACGACCGGTCAGCGGTTGACGGCTTTTATATGGCCTGCGGATCCAGCGGCAACCAGTTTAAAAATGCCCCGGCGGCAGGGCGGTTGATGGCGGGCCTGATAGATTACTGTGAGGCGGGTAATGATCATGATCGCCATCCGCTTCAGTTTGGCCTGGCGCACATTGATTTTGTACTTGATACGGCGACTATGTCACGCCTTCGTAAGGTCAATCCCGACAGCAGTTTCTCAGTGTTGGGTTAAGCTGCTCCCGACTTGGGAGTGGGGCGGTTTTAGCAGATATCCAGCCCGAACTGCTCGGCGGTCTCCAGCAGTATCTCCCACAATGAAAGGGCAAAGCCGCGGGGGACAAAAAGATCGAATCCGGTTGGGGAGCGCCACAGCGTTACCCCGACGTGATGAAAGCCGCTGGAGGCAACTTGTCCGTCCGTGAAGTGTGATTCGCGAAGATCAATTGGAATCAGACGGTTGAGGCAGGTCGATGCCTCAGGGCCACTGATCCGGATATGAGTGCGGGAGTGGGATAGATCCAGTGTGGCCCCACTATCAACAGATAATTGAGGCGGCTCGGTATTAAGCAGCCACCACTTTAATGGCTCGACGCGTAAAGCGATGCCGTAAGAGCCGGTGGCCGAATGGCCGGGCTGTGGTGCTGATGTGCAACCAATAGCCTGCGCCAGTTGATCGCCGACCTGGGCCACAGTTTGCGGCCATGCAGCCACCTGATGTAGTACCAGGCCTGTGATTTCCTGCAGGCGCACACCAGGTTCACCTGGCTTACCGTGCGGGCCACGCGTATAGCCTGCGCCTAGAGCGGAGTGTCGTTCAGCCATACATGCGCTCCCCGTCAGGATCGAACATATGGGGAGAGACAATCTCGACTGCGGTATTACCTTTACGAATCGGATCGGCGCACACCACAGCCTTGTCATGCCACTGGCTGTGCCCACCTGAGATAAAGCCCAGGCCAATCCAATGGCCTAGCGCTGGCGAGTGAGTGACGGCAGTAATCCAGCCTTCACCATAACCTTCGATATGATCCGGGGCACATAACAGTGACCCTGCGTTGAAGATCTCACGGCGGTCGCGGGGAAAAATTCCCACCAGTCGTGGCCGATTATCGCGAGCCATGTCCGGGCGTTTGCGAAGAGCGCTACCAATGTAAGGTTTCTTGTCAGATGCCATGCGGCCGAGCCCTGCGTCTTCAATAGTGACCCGACCATCGAGTTCGGCTCCAGTCACATGGCCTTTTTCAATGCGTAGCGCGCCCAGCGCTTCGAGGCCGTACAGGCAACCGTTCATTGAGCGGGCACTCTCCCACAGAGCGTCCATTATGTCCGGGCAAAAATCAGAGGGTAGGTAAACCTCAAAGGCGCGCTCACCAGAAAAGCTGATGCGTGCGATTCGACAAGGGACCTTGCCTTTTAAGGTTGTTTCCAGCACTCCCATAAAAGGAAGGTTGGTATCTGATACGGCAGCGGGGTTCTCGACACAGGATTCGAGTACTTGCCGCGACTTGGGACCTGCCACTGCGACACCGGCCCATTGTTCGGAAACCGAGGTCACATGGACTCGCAGATCGGTCCAGCGGGTTTGCAGTAGCTCTTCCAGAAAAGCCATAACCTTGCCGGCGTGAGCCGTTGTCGTGGTCATGAAGTACTCTGACTCGCGAAGGTGCCAGGTGGTGCCATCATCCATAACGAAGCCGTCGTCACGCAGCATGATGCCGTAACGGGCCTTGCCGATCGGGAGTTTGGCGAACGGATTACTATAGATACGGTTCAATAGCTCGGTCGAATCGGGCCCCTGGATTGCAATTTTGCCGAGCGAGGTCACATCACAAAGACCAACGGTGCGACGAACCGTTTGCGCCTCACGCACATAGGCATCGCCGATCGTTTCACCTGAGTGGGCAAAGTACCAGGGTCTGTGCCAAAGCCCGGCCATGGTCATTGTGCCGCCGTGCTCGAGGTTCCATTCGTGCAGGGGCGTGCGCCGCAAGGCGCGAAAATGGTTGCCGACATTACGGCCCTTAAGCGCGCCCAGGCTGACAGGAGTGTAGGGCGGTCGGAAGGTGGTGGTGCCGACTTGGGGAATCTCCTTACCCAGAGCTTCAGCCATTAACGCAAGGCCAATGATATTACCCATCTTGCCCTGGTCGGTTGCCATTCCCAGTGTGGTATAGCGTTTAAGGTGTTCAACGGAAACATAGCCTTCGCGATGAGCCAGTCGGATGTCTTCCGTGGTGACGTCATGCTGCGGGTCGACAAAAGATTTCAACTGACGCCCAGGCACCTTAACCTCGTAAAGAGGTGTTATTGCCCCTTGCCAGCCTCCGGGTGCAGGGGCGGCGCTAGAGCCTTGAGCGCCTCCCAGATGCGCCACTGCACGCTCTGCGGCTGCCTGTCCAGATAACAGACACGCGTTATCGTTCCAGATCCCTGCGGCGCTACCTGCCATCGATAAAGGCTCGTTGGTTTGTCCAGGGACAAAACAGGCGAGATCGGCATCCCACACCGGCTTTACCCCGCGGTGTGACAGAAGGTTGACCACAGGGGACCAGCCACCGGAAACAAGGAGTAAGTCACAGTCGGTTTTGCCGGCCTCTCGCCAGTTGGCCGCATGCTGTCCGGCAATGTCGAGCGCTGTGATGCCTTTTGCCCCATGCGCCATCAGTGGAGCCGCGCCCGTACGCAATACTGCATGAGCATCCGCGGCCTGGGCGCGGATAGCGTCCGGTATACTCTTGCGGGCATCCAGGATCTGGACTGAAGCGCCAGCTTGGGCGAGCTCAAACGCGCCAGCATAGGCAGAATCGTTATTGGTGGCGATCACGATGTTCTCACCCGCCCGAACTGCAAAACGATTAAGGTAAATGCGAGCTGCATTTGCCGTCATGATGCCCGGTCGGTCGTTGTTACCAAAAGCCACGTGACGCTCCAGCGCCCCGGTCGCGAGCACGGTGTATCTGGCGCGCAGTGTCCAGCAGCGTTGCCGTGGCATCCACATCGGCGGTTCAGCCAGGTGGTCGGTTACACGCTCCAGCAGGCCGGCAACACCTCCATCGTAAAGGCCGAACGCTGTGGTACGAGCCATGATGCGTACACCCGCACCTTTGAGCGCTTTGATCTGGTCTGCAAGATTGTCTGCTGCTTGCGGTTGAGCCAGTGTATCTCCACCCAGTATTGCTTCTTGCTCAACCAGGATCACATCGAGGCCGGCTTTCGCAGCGGTTAAGGCGGCGCCGCGACCGGCGGGGCCGCTGCCGACCACAAGCACATCACAGTAACCATGGGCATGCTCGTAGTGATCCGGGTCTGGCGAGCGAGACGCTTCACCCATCCCGGCTGCTTTGCGGATGATCTTTTCATAGCGCATCCACATGCCGGTCCCCGAGCCCCACTCGAAGGGGGGTAAACCCATGAAGGTCTTGTAGTAAAACCCAGCGGCCAGGAAGCGCCCGAAGAGGTTGCTTATTGAGCCAGCATCAAAGCGTACACTGGGCCATGCGTTTTGGCCTTGTGCGACCAGGCCCGCATAGAGTTCCTGGGTGGTGGCGCGGACATTAGCGTCACGCCGATCACCCCGCCCGATGGTCACCAGCGCCCCGGATTCCTCGACTCCGGCGGACATTAATCCACGGGGTCGATGGTATTTGAAACTACGGCCCAGTACTTGTTGGTTGCTCGCCAGTAAGGCAGAGGCCAATGAGTCGCCCGCGTGGCCGTGCAGGGTTCGACCGTCCCAGGTGAAATTCAACAATTGGTCACGGTCGATGTAACCGCCTTTGGCAAGCCGTGTAGCCGTCATGACTCGTTTACCGGGTCAGCGCTTTGCGCCAAGGCGCTCGCCAGGCCCTCGTGAGCCGGGCGGACAGAATGAATTTCATGGCTACGGGTATCTCGTTCAACTACGATCCACATACGACATCCGTGCAGGTGTTGCCAGGTTTCGAGTTGGACACCGTCTATATTGTCGCGTTGGAATACTGCCTCGAGCCACGCCTCGGCCGGTGCCTCGAGCGCCGGATACTCAACAGATGCATCGCCACCGTAACTGAACTCGCTGTGGTCGCGTGTGCCGCAGAACGGGCAGGGAATTCTCAGCATGGTCGTGATTTATCCGTGCAGTTTCGGGTCTGGGCCCGCACCGCGTTCGTCGATATTGATACCGCGCTCAAAACGAGACAGGGTGTGGTTCAAGATCACCGGGTCGGGCCGGTCGTTAGCGATCAGATCGGCAAAATACCAACCCGACGCCGGGCTTGCCTTGAAGCCGCCATAGTTCCAACCGGCATTCAGGTATAAGTTGCTGAGCGGCGTTTTACACAGAAACGCAGACCCGTCCATAGACATATCCATAACGCCCGACCAATGCCGCAAAAGTCGCACCCGACCCAGGCAGGGCAAAATAGAGGTGGCGCATTCGGCGACATCCTGCACGATTGGCAGATTACCGCGTTGCGCGTAGGATTTGTACCAGTCCAGATCGCCGCCAAAGACCATGCCGCCTTTGTCCGACTGAGAAATGTAGAAGTGAGCCCCACCGACCCCGAAGACGACGACTTGGTCGAGTAGAGGTTTGAGCGGTTCAGAAACAAAGGCCTGCAGTTTGTGTGATTCAATCGGCAGTTTTCCAAGCTCAGCCATTCGCCACAGTCTTGAGGTGTTGCCGGCAACGGCGAAACCGACTTTCTTCCCCCGGATAATGCCGCGGCTGGTTTTTAAGCCGGTCACCTGGTTGGCTGTACGTTCAACGCCCGTGACTTCACAATTTTGAATGATGTCAACGCCACGTTGGTCAGCGCCTCGAGCGTAACCCCAGGCAACAGCGTCGTGGCGCGCAGTGCCTGCGCGAGGTTGTACTGTGGCTCCGATGATTGGAAATCGGGAATCGGCGCTGTAATTCAGGTGTGGTATTTTGCGTTTCAGTGTTGGCAGATCCCACAGTTCGCCATCAGCACCGGTCAGGCGCATGGTGTTGTAGCGTCGTGCCGCGCCATCACGTGCGGCGGGGCTATGTAGCAGCGAGACGTGCGCCCGCTGGCTGAACATGACGTTGTAGTTCAGTTCGTGGCTTAGATTTTCCCACAGCTTGAGCGAGTGCTCGTAAAATTCCCGATTGCCGGGCATCATGTAGTTGGATCGGACAATCGTGGTATTGCGCCCGGCGTTACCGCTGCCAAGCCAGCCCTTGTCCAAGACGGCGACATTTGTGATACCGTGGTTCTTGGCAAGATAATACGCACTTGCCAGGCCGTGAAGGCCAGCACCAACGATGACGACGTCGTATTCGGTTTTGGGCTCGGGGTCCCGCCAGGCACGCTCCCAGCCTTTCTGCCTCGACAGGCCGTTGCGAAAGACGTTCCAGGCGGAATAAGGTTTCATGGATTCTGTTGTGGCCAGATTAAAGTGGTTATCAGCAGGTTACGATAATAATTGGGCAGATTAGGACAACCTATCCATTGTGCGACCTCTGTCGTTACTCAATGCCGGATGTTAGTGTGAGTTACACCGATTGGACAGAGCCAATGTTAAACCGAAGGTGATGTAAAGTTGATCGTTTACACGCCAATCCTATGTTAAAGCCTGACCCACAGCCGCGCTACCCGCCCGCAAGCGTTGCTTGGGTTATTTGGGGTTTGGGAGCTGGGTTTTTCCTTCTGGGCTTTTTTCATCGGGTCGCGCCGGCCGTACTGCATCGCGAACTCAGCCTGGATTTTGGTCTGAGCGCAGCCACCCTGGGAAGCCTGTCGGCCCTTTATTTTTATTCCTATGCAGCAATGCAGGTGCCCACGGGGCTTCTTGTCGACCGCTTAGGGCCGCGCCGCCTTCTTTTGGGAGGCTTGCTGGTGAGTACGCTGGGGGCGCTGATTTTCGCTTTTGCACCCGATCTGATCTGGGCCGGCATCGGTCGTTTTTTAATTGGCGGATCGGTGTCTGTGGCCTTTGTCTGCACATTGAAATTGGCTACACATTGGCTGCCGGCGCACCGATTTTCGATGGCAATCGGTCTGCTGTTGGTTGCCGGAGTGTCGGGCGCAGTTTTTGCCGGAGTACCCCTGCAGTTTGCAAGTGGCATGTTTGGCTGGCGAGCGGTGACTATTGTGGCAGCGGGGGTGGGCTTATTGCTGGGCCTGGTGGTGTGGCTGATGGTTCGGGATGATCCGGCAGAGCGAAATTACGATAGTTATGTGAATGTCCACGTTCAAAGTGGGCGCTGGTCTGCCGAGTGGCAAAAACTCACAGCGGTTTTTGGGTACCGAAATACCCCTCTTCTGGCAATTGCCCCTGGCGGGATCGTAGGATCCGTTCTGACTTTTGCAGGTTTGTGGGGGATGCCATTTCTGACTGATGTTTATGGTCTGTCACCTGCGGCGGCAGCCACGCTTTGTTCGGTTTTAATGTTGGCTATGGCTTTCAGTGGCCCACTGTTTGCACTGTTGTCAGAAAAGGTTGCCCGACGGCGAACCCCATACCTCGTCAGCACAGTACTTGCCCTTTGCAGCTGGGCGGTTGCTTTGTTGGTGCCAGATCTGCCATTGTGGCTTCTGGTGAGCGCGCTCGTGAGTGCGGGGTTTTTTTCCGGGGCGATGATTCTGGGGTTTACCCAGGCAAAAGAGTCGGTGCCTCTGGTGTTGGCGGGAACGGTATCCGGGGTCGTTAATATGGGTGTTATGTGTGGACCGATGCTGTTACAACCGTTGGTTGGTTGGTTGCTGGACCGTTTCTGGCGCGGTATGACAGGGACCGACGGTCTGCGGGTGTATCATTTTGAAAACTACCGCGTTAGCTTTTTGTTGATGCTGGCGTGGCTGGCAATTGCGGTAGTGAGTATTGCGCTCACTCGTGAGACCCGCTGTGAGCAAATGGGCAGCACTGATCGTCTGCGGCCACCGTTAGAACGCTGAGCAAAGGGATACATAACTAAATGAATGAGGAACTTGAAAGATTTCTGAACAATAATCCCGAGTTGCGGTTTCTCGACGTCCTGTTGCCTGACCTTTGCAGTATTGTGCGTGGTAAACGGATTCCACGGGACGACATTGCCAAGGTATATGCCGATGGCTTGCAGATACCCAGTTCTATTTATCTGCTCGATGTTAACGGTGGTTGTACCGATGCAGGTGGGCGCGGTTTCTCAGACGGTGACCCTGATGTCAAGGTGCGCCCGGTTCCCGGATCGCTGAGCTTAGTCCCGTGGGGCCCTCCAGGGGCAGGGCAGGTGCTTGGCAGTTTGTATGAACTGGATGACTCTGTGTGCCCGGTGGATCCACGCCACGTGCTTGCAGGTGTGATCGAGCGGTTACACGAATCAGGCCTGCATCCGGTGGTGGCACTGGAGTTGGAGTTTTACCTGATTGATGCAGCGAGTGCCGATGAAGGTAGGCCGTGTCCGCCGGTATTGCCCGACACTGGTCGGCGAGCCTCGGCGACCCAGGTGTACAGCCTTGCCGATCTTGAGGGTTTTACTCGATTTCTCAGTGAAGTCGAGGCGACCTGTCAGGCGCAGGGGGTGCCGCTAGGCGCCACCACCGCAGAATATGCAGTGGGTCAGTACGAGATTAATCTGCAACATGTAGCGGATCCGCTGCGCGCCGCCGATCACGCGATTCTACTGCGCAGAGCAGTGCAGGGGCTGGCTCGAGCGCATGACGCCGTGGCTACTTTTATGGCCAAACCCTATCCTGAAGATGCCGGTAATGGCCTGCACGTCCACGTCAGCCTAATGGATGACAAGGGACACAATGTATTTGATAACGGCACTAGCGAGGGCAGTATTCAACTGCGCCAGGCCGTGGCTGGTATGTTGGATTTACTACCTCAGTCGATGGCAGTTTTTGCCCCTAATGTGAATTCATACCGGCGCTTCGCGCCGAACCTGTACGTACCCACCGGACCAACCTGGGGGTATAACAATCGATCGGTCGCCGTCCGGATCCCTGCGGGAGATAACACGGCACGGCGCATTGAGCATCGCATGGCTGGCGCAGATGCCAACCCGTACCTGACACTTGCCGCGGTGCTGGCCGGCCTTCATCATGGTATCAGTCACGGCTTGGTCCCGCCCGAGCCCCGCGCCGACAATGCCGGCACCCAGCTTGATGGTGCAGTCCCATTTACCTGGCAAGGGGCGTTAGATCAGTTGGCAAAGCCCTCGGCGCTTGATGAATATCTGGGGGCGGAATATTTGTCGCTGTATCGCCAGTGCAAACAGTTTGAGCTTGACACCTATGCCAGGGAGTTTACGCCACTGGAATACCGCTGGTACCTTGCGCCCGAGTAGCGCTTTTCAAGCGCAAGACATCAACTAAAAAAGGCTATGATGATCGCGCTGGCCGCACCGAACATTGCCAGAGAGTAGCCAATATTCCAGGAAAAGCATTCTCGCGCGCTTATGCGGTAGCGGCTTTGCATAGCGAGGTTCAGGCCAGACATCGGTCCACCAGTAGCACCTACCGACCAGGTCACAAGAAAAACGAATGCGAGCAGAGCCGGTTCTGGATTAAGCGGTAGCAGAATCGCTGATGCCGTTACGATACTAACCAGGGCGTGGACACCCGCAATCGCTAACGCCAGTAATACGGCCAGCACGGCAACAGCCACTTCAGGAGTGAAAGCGCCGACATCCAGCGTTGGCGCTGTTTGCGATATCAGTGCCGCAAGGCCAGTCGCCATGATGCCGGCACTAAAAAACAATGCCAGTTCACCATACATGTCCGGCAGGCGCTCCGAGCTGAAGTTTCCAATAGTGCTTAAAGCCTGGGAGAGTGATCGGCGTCGGGTCAGCACTGCTGTGGTCACGCCAATAGACAAGGCAGATACCAGTACCAGAACTGAGACCGTGGGCAGCACATGATGCAGCGCTAACACGCAGATCACCATGATCGATGGCACCCATAGCGCGCCAAAATTTACCGGGAAGCCTGCAAAAGATTCCAGCCCTCCACCCGCACGGAAGCGATGTTCGGCAAAGGTAAAAACGAAACCAAACAGGCACAATGGTGCGGACAGCATCCACAGTTCAGCCAGTCGAGCGCCCGGTGCGTAAAGCAGGCACGTACCCATCGCGGCGAAAAAAGGTGACCACAGCGTGGCCAGGGCAAAACTTCGCTGGATCGAAGTGGCCGTGGTGCGCTCAAGACGTCCGTTTCGGGCAAGTCGGTCTCCATAAATCATCAGCGCCGACAGGTTGATCATCGCAGCAAAAAGGTGCAGTCCTGCGAGCGTTTTAAAAAAGGCTTTTAAGCCCGGCGCCATCGATTCATGTCTTTGCTGGCCTGTGTCGGTGATCAGGCGCAGAAAGCTGACCGCAGACAACAAACTGATCAGCAGGTGATTCTGGGTTATGAGTTGTAGCAGTGGGAGGCTGCGATATCCGATTAGGTAAGCCCAGCCCAGAGCGCCAAAACCAACAGCAATAAAGATGACACACTGAATTCTCTGAATTCGCCGGGTTCGTCGCCATAGCATCATCAATGCTGTCAGTGCGCATCCTCCCGAAAGCCAGAGAAAATCACTTAAGCCAAAGCCGGCCAGGGTTGTTGCCAGAATCATGACCAGCAGTAACTTGCCCGCAATGCGCTGTTGTCGGATATGACGTGTGGACAGTTTCAAAGCGGATTAACTCGACAGTGGCGCGCTCGAACTACGCTGGCACAAGGTGACCGGGTCAGGTGTTGAGCCGGGTAAACGGATTGCATGCAGGCTCTATTGTAGGTGTTCTTAAAAGTCGGTTAGATTCGGCGCTACGGGGTGTGGACGACCACAGCGATCACCCGACAATGTTCTGTCACCATGAAATGGAGGCAAGGGATGTCACAAAGGACTCAATGGCACCACCTGGCTGGTCTGGGTGCGGTGCGGTGAGCGCTTTTGATCAGGCGCCGGTCATTAACCGTGTCGAGACCTTTAGTCGGGAGTTCGTTGCCTTCGTGCGGGTCAGCGCAAGTGATGGAACCGGCGGTTGGGGTCAGGTTTCCCCCTACCACGCGGACATCAGCGCGCAGGTGCTGCATCGACAGGTTGTGCCCTGGGCGTTGGGCCAGCCCGCAAGCGATATCGCTGCGCTGGTCAGCTCAATACCCGAGCATGAACACAAGTTTCCCGGGTCCTACCTGCGTCGGGCACTTGCTGGCCTGGAGACGGCACTGTGGGACCGAGCGGGAAAGATTCAGCAAAAAAGCGTGTGCGAGTTACTGGGCGGGACCCCGGGCCCGATTAGGGCTTACGGATCCAGCATGCGTCGAGACATCACCGCGCAAGCAGAGGCAGAGCGTCTGGTTGCACTGCGCCAGCAATTCGGTTTCGATGCTTTTAAGTTCCGGGTCGGTGCTGAGTGCGGCCACGATGTGGACCAGTGGCCAGGACGTAGCGAGGAGATCGTACCCAAGGTACGGCGCGCATTAGGGCCTGATGTTTCGCTTCTGGTAGATGGCAACGGAGGATTTTCACCCTCCCGGGCGATAACATTGGGACAAATGCTTGAAGATGAAGGTGTTGAACATTTCGAGGAGCCTTGTCTGTACTGGGAATTGGAACAAACCCGGGAGGTAACCCAGGCGTTATCGCTGGATGTAACCGGGGGAGAGCAGGATTGTGATCTTGCCACCTGGCGGCGAATGGTTGAGATGCCCGCAGTCGACATCGTCCAGCCAGACGTGTGCTACGTTGGCGGGATGCTCCGGGCGATGAAAGTTGCCAAGATGGCGCAATTGCAGGGATTGCCATGCACCCCACACTGCGCCAATCTGTCCATGGTGACGCTTTTTACGATGCACCTGTTGCGTGCCATTCCGAATGCCGGGAAATACCTGGAATTCTCGATTGAAGGCCCTGAGTACTATCCCTGGCAAGAGGGTCTTTTTGTCGAATCTCCTTTTACGGTCAACGAAGGCCAGGTTACGGTCAGTGACAAACCGGGGTGGGGCGTTGAGATTCATCCTGACTGGTTGGCTGATACCACCTACCAGGTCAGCGAGTTGCCGCACTGAGGGCGCATTTCATGTCGAGCGATTCCACAGCCCTATTTGCCCCTGATTTCAAAGAATCTCCCTACTGGTGGGAGCGTACCCCGCGGATACGCTCGTTGCCGTCGGACCTGCCTGCCTCGGTAGATGTGCTGGTGGTTGGCTCTGGTTATACGGGCCTTTGCGCTGCTCTTGAAACTGCGCGGGGCGGGCGCAGCACCTTGGTGATCGATACGCATGAGCCAGGTTGGGGCTGCAGCTCGCGCAATGGTGGCCAGGTGTCTACCGGCATCAAGCCAGATTTTGCCGCGCTTGAAAAAGCCCATGGCAGCACGACCGCTATGGAGGTACATCGGGAAGGTCAGCGCGCACTGGCCTGGATCGGAGACTTTATTGCTAAAGAACAAATTGATTGCGATTACCAGGTTTGCGGGAGATTTTATGGGGCGCACACGCCGGCGCACTACGACAAATTGGCCCAAAAACTAACAACCCAACCGCCAGGCCTTGAGATGGAGGCATTCATGGTGCCGCGCGCTGAGCAACATAGTGAAATTGCAACAGATTTTTATCACGGAGGGCTGGTGCAGACCCGCCATGCCAGTGTAGACCCTGCCGCCTATCATCAGGGGATTCTGGATCGTGCAGTAAAGAGCGGCGTGACGGTAGTGGGGGGGACTTCGGCAACAGCGTTAAGCCGCGCCCGCGATGGCGCAGGGTTCGTGGTCGAGACCAACCGGGGTCCAATCCGTGCTGGCGATGTGGTAATCGCCACCAGCGGCTACACGTCGGGGCTCACACCTTGGCAGCAGCGCAGGGTTTTCCCAATCGGTACCTATATGCTGGCCACCGAAGATTTGGGACGCGATGTGGCACGTGCGCTCATCCCCGGCGAACGGATGATCGTCGATACACGCCGGATCATTGTTTATTATCGGCTGTCCCCGGACGGACGCCGGATTCTGTTCGGCGGCCGGGTTTCTCTAAACGAGACCGATCCCATAGTGAGCGGGCCGCGACTGCATAGGCATTTAGCGACCATTTTCCCGCAGTTGGACCAGGCACGCATAACCCATTCCTGGATGGGTTTCGTCGGCTGGACCTTTCAGCATATGCCTCATCTGGGGCGGCACGACGGTATCTGGTATGCCATGGGGTATTGCGGGTCGGGTGTTGCGCTCGCCGGTTATTTTGGCACCCGGCTGGGACAGCAGGTGCTGGGTATGGAGGAGGGGCGCAGCGTTCTGTCAGATCTGCCGTTTCGGACACGCCCGCTGTACTACGGTAAGCCCTGGTTCCTCTCTGCGTCTGTGGGCTGGTACGGCTTTTTGGATCGGCTTGGCATATAAGTTTTTGCCCAAGCAACGCGGTGCTGTTAGTTGAAACATGTGTTTTATAGGAGGAACGAGATGAGTCAATTGGAACCGGTCAGGATTCCGGCAGGTCACGGAAAGGCTGTACGCCTTGGGGCGGGTGCGAAAGTAAAACTTATCAATACCTATGGCACCCAGGTTGTCGATTGCTGGGCGTTAAATGCCTACGATCTGAATGAGTTCATGTCGATGGAATCGACACGGGCGACGAATGTGCGACTCAATCCCGTGCTCGGTGACACTTTCGTTACCAATCAACGGCGTGGGATTATTACCTTGATCGAGGATACAACACCCGGTGTCCACGATACCTTTATTGCTGCCTGCGACCGGTATCGGTACGGGCTGCTGGGTTTTGAGGGTTACCACCGCAATTGTCAGGATAACTTGATTGAAGGACTGCACGAACTCGGCGTGACATTGCCGTTCAGGATCGCCGGTTCGTGGAACATTTTTATGAATATTCCGGTACTGGACGATCGCAACAGTGTCGATTTTCGGCCCACTCAGTGCAAACCGGGCCAGTTTGTCGTGCTGCAGGCTGAGATGGACTGTTACCTTGCTTTTTCGAGCTGCCCACAGGACATCCTACCCATTCACGGCGAGGGGGGTGCTCCACCCAAGGACTGTCATTTTCAGGTGATCTGAACGTTTTTGATCAGGCTCGAAAGTCCATTATCCTTAAAAGCCCAGCGTGGCGTTATTTTTAGGGGCTTAGCATGACCTCCAGGACAAACCTGGTTCCGAAATAGCCCAATGCCAGAAGAGCGAATCCGGCGCCCGTCCAAAGGACAGCGATGCGCCCGCGCCAGCCAAAAATAAGCCGGCCGGATATAAGGATTACAAGGCTGATCCACGCCAGCAGTGCCAGCAGCGTGTGGTGGTTAAGCAAAAAGGCATTGCCGAACATCTGTCCAGACGAGAGCGCACCGCTTACCAGGGTAATACTCAGGAGTGTAAATCCGATATACACCAGTTGGAATAAAATGGTTTCCATGGTCTGGATCGGGGGAAGCGCGGAGAAAATCCCCTTGGAGTGCTTGTGTTTGAGGGTCCAGTCCTGGGCGCTGAGGAGCAGTGCCTGAGCCAGCGCAAGACTGAGAAGGGCATAGGCAAGGCCCGCGCCGAGGATATGAGCCAGCCCGGTCGTGCCTTGTAAGTGAATCGCGTAAGTATCCCCCGGGAAAAGCCAGCCTATTGTGACTCCCAGGGTGGCAGCGGGAAACACCAATACGCCAAGAATATGGACGGGCTGGAGTAATCGAGCAATCAAGTAAAGGATAACCACGACAAAACCGATCAAGGACAGCGTAGTGCCCAGGGCGAGGTTTATCCCTTCGGTAGACAGCCCCAATGGCACCAAACTGAAGCCATGAGCGCCGGCGGCGAGGTAAGCGAGCAGGGCTGCAAATGATCGGTTGCGAGGCGAGTCTGCAGGTCCGCTATTCTGACGAAGAATGACAACGGTCGCAGTAAGGTAAAACAGCGCGGCGGTGAGGCTAAACAATTCTGTCATGGGTCTGTGATGCCATTGGCCGGCCAGATGATTCTTCCAACGGGGACTTTGAGTTGCTGATCAGATTCAATGACCATGTAAAATAGATGCTCTTAAGATTTATGATTTCCTGATTTTATCCCAACTGCGTAAGGTTTCATTGCTGTTTGGCGTCTTAGCAGGCGTTGGACCACGCAGCAATCCTGGACAACAGATATGTTCCCCCAACTCAGCGACAGGCTTAAAGCGACTTTTAAGGGCCTAACGGGCCGCGGCCGCCTGAATGACGACAATATTCGCGATGCCATCCGCGAGGTGCGTATTGCATTGCTCGAGGCTGATGTGGCGCTTCCAGTGGTTCGGACTTTCCTCGAGCGGGTTCGCGCACGGGCCGCGGGGACAGAAGTGCTCGAGAGTCTCAGCCCAGGCCAGGCGGTGATCAAAGTGGTTCATGACGAACTGGTCACTTTGATGGGCGAGCGAAACGAAAGCCTTAATCTTGTATCTCGCCCCCCGGCAGTAATACTGCTGGCGGGACTGCAGGGCGCAGGAAAGACCACCAGTGCGGCAAAGCTCGCGCGGTTTTTACAAGAGCGGGAAAAAAAGCAGGTGTTGCTGACCAGCGTCGATGTCTATCGGCCCGCGGCTATGGAGCAGCTTCGTCAACTGGCAGATCAGGTCGGTGCCCGTTTTCATGCAAAAGGGCATGATCCAGTCGCGATTGCGACCGATGCCCTGGCTCAGGCCCGGGTTGGCGCCGATGACGTTCTGATTGTGGATACGGCAGGACGTTTGCATGTGGATGACGAAATGATGGCCGAGATTGCCCAGATTCATGCGGCCGTCGATCCGGTTGAGACCTTGTTTGTCGTTGACAGCATGATTGGCCAGGACGCCGTCAATAGTGCGCGCGCCTTTAACGAGGCGCTGACGCTTACAGGCATTATCCTGACCAAAGCCGACGGCGATGCGCGCGGCGGCGCAGCGTTGTCAATTCGTGAGGTCACATCAAAGCCGATCAAGTTCCTCGGCGTAGGTGAGGCAAGCGATGCACTGGAAGCCTTCCACCCCGATCGGGTTGCCTCCCGGATTCTGGGAATGGGAGACGTTGTCGGCCTGGTTGAGGAAGTGCAGCGTAGCGTTGACGAGGGTCAGGCTCAGAAAATGGCTCGCAAGCTGAGAAAGGGCAAAGGCTTTGATTTTGAAGACTTTCGCGACCAATTGGTTCAGGTTGAACAGATGGGCGGCCTGGGGGGTTTAATAGAGAAATTGCCTGGCGCATCCGAGCTGCCTGCAGCAGCCCGGGCTCAGGCTGGCGGTGGCGAGACTGGCCGATTGATTGCAATCATTAATTCAATGACACCCGGGGAGCGTACTTTTCCAGCGGTGATAAAAGGATCACGTAAACGACGCATCGCTGCTGGGTCGGGCACTCAGGTGCAGGAGGTCAACCGCCTGCTCAAACAGTTTACCCAGATGCAAAAGATGATGAAAAAGGCTAAAGGGAAAGGGGGGCTGGCACGGATGATGGGGCAGATGAAAGGTGCTATGCCGGGCACAGGTAATCCGTTTGCCCGTTAAAGTTGGCTACGGGTTTTGGGTTTCAAAGGATACAAACTATGTTAAAATTGACTGGTTTAACGGATTTTTTAAGAGGAATTATTAAATGGTGACCATACGGCTCGCCCGTGGCGGCTCCAAAAAGCGCCCGTTTTATTCGATTGTGGTTTCAGATCGCAAGCGGCAACCGCGTGGACGATTCATTGAACGCATCGGTTTCTTTAATCCAATGGCAACCGCCGGCGAAGAAACATTACGGCTCGATCGGGAACGTGCGCAATATTGGATAGGCCATGGCGCCCAACCCTCGGAACGGGTTGCCACCTTTTTGAAACAGGCCGACACGAAAGCCGCCTGACCCATTGCGTTTGCCGGGGGCGGCGGACTTCAAAATCGATGCCAGCACTGGCAGCCCAACCGCTCATTGTCGGTCAAGTGAGTGGTGTTTTTGGAATTAAGGGATGGGTGCGTGTTTTTGATTACTCGCGTGAGCGCGGCGCGATACTCGCTCATCCGCGCTGGCTCTTGCGGCAAGGCGAAATGTGGAAAGAAGTAGCCGTGCTAGATGGGCGGCGGCAAGGTAAGGGCGTGGTGGCGCACCTGAAGGGCTGCGACGACCGGGACCAGGCGCTCACACTGATCGGAATGGATGTTGCGGTAGATCCGAAGTGGCTGGAATCGCCCCAGGCTGGGGAATATTTTTGGTATCAGCTGGAAGGATTGGAAGTCATTAATTTGGCCGGTGAGTCGCTGGGTCGGGTGGATCACCTGATGGAGACCGGTGCCAATGACGTGCTGGTACTGGCTGGAGACCGTGAGCGGTTAATCCCTTACGGCCCGGACGTGATTCGGCAAGTCGACTTAGAAGCCGGGCAGATCGAGGTGGACTGGGATAAAAGTTTCTGAGCGCTCGGGGCAGTTGTGACGTTGGGGGCGCAATTTTAAGTATGCGCATAGACGTAGTTAGCATTTTTCCGCAGATGTTTGATGCGGTACGGGACTTTGGAATGACCCGGGTCGCACTTGAGAACGAGAAGTTGCGACTCGAGTTATGGGATCCGCGGGATTTCTGTCATGACAGGTACCGCCGGGTGGATGGCCGGCCCTATGGTGGTGGGCCTGGCATGGTGATGATGGCGCCGCCACTGGCTGGGGCTATCCGGTCGGCTCGCTCTGCCGGTGGAGGTAAGGTGATCTACCTTAGCCCGCAGGGGCCTCGATTAACCCAGGAACGGGTGCGGATCCTCGCGACGGAGCCTGCCCTGGTGCTGTTGGCGGGGCGTTATGAGGGCGTCGATCAGCGTTTGCTGGAGCGCGAGGTGGACGAGGAGTTATCCATCGGCGATTATGTGCTCCCTGGTGGAGAGCTGCCGGCGATGGTGCTGATTGAAGCACTGGTAAGATACCTGCCTGGTGTACTGGGTAACGATGATTCGGTTAAGACTGAATCATTCAGCGCAGGGTTACTGGATTGGTCGCAGTACACGCGGCCTGAAGTGTTTGAAGGTGTAGAGGTACCGGCCCCGTTACTGACGGGAAACCATGAAGAAATTCGGCGTTGGCGATTAAAACAGGCCTTGGGCCAGACATGGCTGAGACGGCCAGATTTACTGGCGCAAAGAGAGTTGAACGATGAAGAGCGCTCGTTACTGGAATCGTTCAGGCAGCAATACGAAAAATAGGAGAGTTCCAGATGACGAACATTATTGAGCAGTTGGAAAGCGAACAGGTTAAAACAGACCTGCCGGAGTTCCGCCCAGGTGACACTGTTCGTGTCCAAGTCAAGGTGAAGGAGGGTGCCCGGGAGCGCCTTCAGGCATTCGAGGGTGTGGTTATTGCCCGTAAGAATCGTGGCCTCAATTCATCATTCACCGTACGTAAGATTTCTTACGGTGAAGGGGTCGAACGGGTTTTCCAGACACACAGCCCGTTAGTGGCCAGCATTGAGGTCCGCAGGCGCGGCGCAGTCCGACGGGCAAAACTGTACTACCTGCGTGGGCGCACCGGGAAATCAGCACGGATTCGCGAGAAAATTTCCTGACTGCGGTGAGCGGATCCCGGTGATTGGCGGTGTTTCGCGCCCACTAATCTTCCAGTTGGCAGGTCGGATGAGACCCGCAACCCACCGCATGGCAGGCGTTGCATCGTGCTGTTGCCGGTTCGACGTGGCTGTCGTTGTTGCCATGGTATCCACCTTGGTGGCGGGTATTTCCCTTATTACTGGTACTCCCGCCTTTGGCCAGGAGGGCGCGGTACCCCTTTTCACCGCTCGGCCTGCGCCAATTGGCGGCCTTGATCTCAATGTTCAATTTCAAACGGAGATCAAAGGGGATCGTTCTGCACCTCGCTCAATAGCATCTGCCCTTTGGGCGCAGGAACCCGCTCTTGCCTCAACTCCTTTTTCGCTCGCACTGGGTAGCGCGTCTATTCACGGTTTTAAGGACCGCGGCTTGAGGCAGCTGGCGTTGCGCGTGCTGGGGGCTCTGCCGGCGACGGATGAGGAGGCGATGCTGACGCGAGCGCGTGAGCGCTGGGAGCTTCTCGAAGAGCAGGGTCGCTGGGACACGCTGATCACTGAACTGACTCGGCGGTTTGAGGAACAGCCCGGCTCTGAGTTTCTTGAAGTAGGGCTCAGACTCAGTAGTGCTTTATTGATGGTGGCGAAAGGGAGTCGTGCTCAAGCGGTTTCTCGGGCACTTCTCGCTGAAGGTCAATTCGACCCTGGTGCGGTTCAGGAAATACGGCGCAATATCATCAAGGCTTATATTGCCCAAGGACTCGTAGCTGATGCCGAGATCGCAGCGCAGCGCTACCAGTTGGAATATGCCCCTGATGAAACCTCCTGGCAATTACTGAGGGCACGCATTGCCTTAGCGGGGCAGCGCCCGAAGGACGCTGTTTTCCAGTTGATCGGAGTCCAGTCCTATGAGGCACAGCTGTGGCGGGCCTATGCCGAATGGCGCAGCGGTACTTTACCCATCGATCTCGCCCTGACACGGCTCGATGCCGTGCTCATTCCGGCAGAACTTGTTCGGCTCGAATCTACTCGGCACGCGATGTTGGCAGAAGTAGCCTCCGAAGTGGGTTATGCGCGATTGCACGTTGCTGCGATTGAGTATCTTTTATTGCATAAGGCCAAGGCAGATCCGCTTTTGCCAAAGCAAGATAGTGACTCGCTCATCAAATCTTACCGGGCGCTTGGCCAAACCGTTCTTAAGGACCTTTCATTACTGGATGACCAGGCAATCACCGCGTGGAAAACGCTTGCCACCGGCGGTAATCTTGACGCCGTCGCGGCAAGATCGCTTTGCGTTTATCTATTAACACTGGCTCTGCCACGGCGCGAACAACAACTGGCCCATTCATGGTTAGTGCGTCAGTTGCTGGATCAGGGATACGCGGGATTGCTCGGTTCGTTTTATGGCCAGAACGGGCTACTTGGGCGTTATTCCGACTTAGAAGATGAGACTCTGCTATTACTGGTGGATCAGGCGTTGGCCGAGTCCGATTTTGGGCGTGCGGCGGATCTGCAATCGATGATTGACGGACCACCGCAAGGGGTTAATCACGGGGCCTGGGTTTTGCGCTCGGCACGGCTTCAAATCCTGGGGGGTAACGCAGGCGGTGGAGCCGCCGAGCTGAAGGTTTGGCTCACCCAACTTCAGGCAATGGCGCCCGCGAGCCTTGATCAGGTGATGCAAGTAATGTTTGACCTGCAATTTCTGGGGAAACATCGCCTCGCATTGGAACTGTTCCAAGTGGTGACACCTCTGGTTCAGACCCCTGGCCAGAAACGCGAGTTGCTGTACTGGGTTGCGCAGTCGTGGGCCGAGTTGGATGACCATATACGTAGTGCGGCCTATTTTGTTGAATCGGCCGCTTGGGCTGGCGCGACCGCTGATCCTTGGAGCCGAAGTGCACTGTATCGGGCCGGCCAGGAATTGGAATCTGGCGCTCTGTATGATGATGCCGGCGTCATCTATCATCAGCTTCTGGGCGACACGACCGACCCGAAATTGCAGGCCAAGTTGCGATATCGACTCGCCCAACTGCAGCTGGGGCGTCTGCGCGCTCAAGAAGGTAACTGAGTGTGGGTTCCCCAGATTCGCAACTACTGGATCAGTTTCTTGACGGAATCTGGCTCGAATCGGGGCTCAGTGCCAATACCTTGGCGGCTTACCGGGCAGACCTTCGTGCTTTTCAAAGCTGGCTGGCAAAAAAAGGACTGGCCCTTGAGCAGGCGACCCGCGCGGATCTGTTGGCCTACCTCGCCGCTAATGTACGGGCGGGACTGAGCCCGAGATCCTCCGCGAGACACTTATCGACTCTGCGCCGTTTCTACCGTTATCTTTTGATACAAGGCCGTACTCAGGCAGACCCAACAGCAGATGTCCGTTCTCCTGTCATCGGCCGACCCCTTCCAAAAAATATAAGCGAACAAGGCGTTGAAAAACTATTGTCAACGCCTCCCAGGGATACCGCCCTGGGAAGCCGAGACCGCGCCATGCTCGAAACCATGTATGCCAGCGGCCTACGCGTATCCGAGTTGGTAGGCCTGACACTCAACGAGCTTGATCTGACTACCGGACTGGTCAGGGTGGTAGGAAAGGGCGGGCGAGAGCGGATCGTGCCATTGGGGGAGGAGGCGTCTGAGAGCCTGGGCGAGTACCTCGGACAGGCTCGTTCAGACCTCCTGAAGGCGCAATTGACCGATGCCGTTTTTGTGACACGTCGGGGAGGGCCGATGACTCGCCAGGCATTTTGGCAGCTCATCAAGCGTTATGCTCAACAAGCGGGCATTGGTGCAGAATTCTCACCGCATTCGTTGCGGCATGCTTTCGCAACCCATCTACTGAACCATGGCGCCGATTTACGCAGCGTACAGATGTTGCTAGGACACACAGATCTTTCGACAACTCAGATCTATACCCATGTCGCCCGGGCAAGATTGCAGTCGCTACACGGCACGCACCACCCACGCGGTTGATCCTTGTGGCACGGACATTGCGGTCAATTCAATGCCTGCGCCAACAGTCGACGGTAACGGCCGACCCGTTGGTCCTGGTTACCCAGGCTGGCGAATATCTGTAGCAGGGTCTGGCGAGCCTGGTCGGCTTCGCTAGCGCCCCGGCCACGCTTGATTACTTCGAGCAATTGGGTCATTGCGGGCTCCACCTGTCCTGGCTGATGGAAGAGGCCGCCGGCCAAGCGGATACGTGCAGACAGGTCATTGGGATTCTGAGCGATCCTCTGGGCTAATCCGTCGGTATCGCATGTTTCACCGGCGCTAAGGGCCAGTTCGATCCGAGCTTGCAATGTCTTGGTTTCTTCTTCCTGCTTTGCCACAAGAGGCAGCTCTGCCAGGGTTTCTAGCGCACCCTGGGCGTCTTTAGTATTTAATTGCTGCTGGGCGAGGGCGACCCGGAGCGGACTGTACCCCGGATCATCAGTCAAAGACTCTTTAAGCAGTGTGAGAGCGGCCTCGACATTACCACTGTCGGCCAAGTCCGCCGCTTCGGCTATATCGAGATCGGCAGGCCGTTCAATATGGCGCTCAATGACTTCCCGTACCGCGCTTTCCGGTAGCGCGCCCATGAATTCGTCAACCGGCGCACCGTGGCGAAATACTTTCACTGTAGGAAGGCTGCGTACTGCGTATTGAGCAGCTAGATCGCGTTCAACCTCGGTGTTAATTTTGGCCATCAAAAATTTGCCTTCGTATTCGAGAGCAAGCTTTTCCAGAACGGGTGCGAGCATCTTGCATGGCGCGCACCAGTCGGCCCAAAAATCTACCAGCACAGGCACGGCCGCCGAACGTTGAGTCACCTCGGTTGGGAAACTCTCCTGGGTTACCACTGTGACAAAAGGGTTGTCGCTCATTTCAATAGATGCTGCAATTCAAACCAACATTTAAATAGGGTTGAACCTCTGGATTTCAAGTCGAAATTGGAGTAGGTGAGCCTACCCTTAATCTCATAGACTACGCCTCTTCGCTTAACGCTGATCAGCTAATGATAACGGAAAGACCAACCGGCTCCTCGCTTCTATTTGCCGCCGCTCCGGCGGTGTTTGTGATCTTATGGAGTACCGGTTTCATCGGTGCAAAACTCGGTTTACCGTACGCAGAGCCGGCGACGTTCTTAGCGTTGCGATTCGCCCTGGTTTGTTTAATCCTGGGGGCGATAACCTGGCTCACCGGCGCCGAGGGCCCCGGTACCTGGAAAAATGCCATGCACATCATGACAGTCGGGATACTGGTCCATGGTGTATATCTGGGTGGAATTTACCTTGGCATCAGTCTTGGGGTATCGGCTGGAGACAGTGCGCTGATTGTCGGCCTGCAGCCGATGCTGACAGCAGTGCTGGCGGGTCCAATGCTTTCGGAGCCGGTCCGAGCGCGCCAATGGGTCGGGTTTCTTCTCGGGACCATAGGCGTCGCACTGGTTTCCTCGCGCTATCTTGGATTGTTTGATAGCTCGGTGATTGGAGTAATCCTATGTGTCGCAGCAGTGACCGGAATGAGTGTGGGCACCTTGTACCAGAAGCGGTTTTGCAGCGAGATGAATCTTTTGAGTGGCTCTTTTTTACAATTTCTGGCAGCGGCGTTGATGATGGGCATCGCGTCCTTGGTGTTTGATGCTCAAGACGTACAATGGAGCGGGGAGTTTGTGTTTGCCCTCGCCTGGTTGGTCGTAGTTCTGTCGCTGGGGGCTATGACCCTCCTTTGGATGCTGGTGCGTCATCAGGCAGCAACCCGGGTGGCGAGCTTATTTTTCCTGGTGCCGCCGGTCACGGCGCTGATCGCCTGGCCGCTATTTGGCGAAACCTTTAGCTATAAGTCGGCACTCGGGATGATTCTTGTCGTTAGCGGGGTGCTTTTAGTCAGTTACGGAAATAACGCGGTTCGCCGCCGGAGGGCGATTTGAAGAAATACACCACTCGGTGGCTGATCGGCGCTGTGTTAATGCTTGGGGTGGCAATGGAGCCTTCATCGGCAGCCGCGACAGCGGTGTTTTCTGATTTTGACGGGCGACCTGTCAGTTTTACCGATGTGCTTCCTGCCGATCGATGGCTGGTGGTCATGATTTGGTCGTACAGTTGTCCCGTTTGTGCCAAGGAGATGCAAGAGCAGGCGGATTTGCACGAGCGGCATCGGGACGGACGCCTGAAAGTTCTGGGTATCTCGCTCGACGGTGCCGATGCGGCGCTTGAGGCATGGGCTTTTATTGAAGAGCGGGAGGTGGGCTTTTCTAATCTACTTGGAGAGCCTGGGGACGTGACGCGTTTTTTTTCGGATCAAACGGGCCGGTCTTTTAGAGGGACGCCGACATTCCTCATTTACGCGCCAGGCGGAACGTTGAAAGCAGTGCAGGCCGGCGCAGTGCCGCCCGAGGCAATCGAGGCATTTATCTACGATCAGGAGCATGGAGCGGATTGAAAAGTACCTGCCCGGCCGTTTGTTAAAAGGCGTGAATCAGGGCCTAGATAATAGAGGGTAGAGCATGGGTGGAGAACATCGAAAGGGTTTCTGGTTAACCCTTGGTGGGGTCCTGGTATTCACCCCAGACTCACTACTGATCCGACTGACGGCAGTTGATTCGTTTACGCTGGCTTTCGGTCGGGGCATTCTCGGAGGCACTGTGATTCTTTTGGGCTTTGCGCTGTACGCGCGCAGCGAATTCTTCGGTGCTGTTCGTAACCTGGGTGGTTGGGGCGCACTGGTCTGTGTTTTGCAAGCAGCGTGCGCGATAGCGTTTTACGCAGCCTTTTCTTACACCAGTGTTGCTAACGTGTTGGTGATATTTGCCTGCACGCCACTCATTGCTGCGGTGTTGTCAAAAATGATCTTTAATGAAGGGATCTCGAACGCCACACGTTGGGCCATTGTGGGAGCGGCGTTAGGTCTGATGGTTGTCGCCAGTGGAAGTTTGGACAGCATCCAGTGGTTCGGTGACTCATTGGCATTACTGAACGCGGCTATGCTGGCGCTGTTGTACACGATCCTTCGCGGACACCGCGGAATTAACATGGTCCCTGCGGCGGGAATCGGCTTACTTCTGACAGCCGTGGTCGCATTGATGTTTGCGAAATTTCCAGTGATGGATTCAGTCCAATGGGCGTCGCTTGTTCTTGCAGGGTTGGTCGTGTTGCCATTGGCGTTGGTTTTAATGACTTTGGGCCCACGCTATTTGCCGGCGCCTGAAGTAGCGATGATCAGTTTGCTGGAAGCGGTGTTGGGTCCGTTATGGGTTTGGTGGGTGATCGGGGAGAACCCTGGGTGGCAGACCATTGCCGGGGGCAGCGTCGTTATTGTGGTGCTGATGGCTCACTCGGCAGTTAGATTGCGTTCGGAGGGGCGCCAGGTATCCCGGTGATTGTTCAAAAGAGTTTAGGTCGTGCGGTGACCCGAAAGTTGACCATTCGGTCAAAAGTGAGCCACAATCGATCGCCTTATGGCCCGCATCAGTCAGATAGAGAAAACGACTCCACCATCTGAAGTCTCAGGCACCGAACCCCAAAGCGTTGGTTTTCGCCAGCGAGAGAAGATCATCCGCGCCGCGACCGGTGTGTTTTCCCAGAAGGGCTACGACGGCGCGCGTGTAGAAGAGATTGCACAGCGTGCCGGTTTGCCCAAAGGCAATGTCCTTTATTACTACAAGACCAAGAAGAACCTGTATCGGGTCGTTATCGAGCAAGTGCTGTCACTGTGGCTGGAAGCGCTGGGAGATATCTCGGCAGATGATGATCCGTGTGATGCAATAAGCAAGTACATTCGCCGCAAACTAGATCTGTCCAGGCATTATCCTGAAGCTTCACGCCTTTTTGCGATCGAGATTATCGGTGGAGCGCCGGTGATTGGGGAGCATCTGAGGGGACGCTTGCGGGACTGGGTGGCACAAAAAGGCGCTATCTTTCACGCTTGGCAGCAAGAGGGCCGGATGGCTCCGATAGACCCTGCACATGCTTTCTTTATGATCTGGGCAGTGACCCAGACCTATGCGGATTTTCAAGCCCAGATCGAAGCTGTGATCTCGCCGGCAGATTACGATGCTGAGGTGTATGAAAAAGGCGCGCCAGGCGTCACCGCGGCACTGGTTCGTGGATTGGGCCTGTCAAGTAAGAAGCAGCCTTTGCGATAAATTGACCAAATGGTAAAGAACTGTTACAAGCATCGGGAAGGCCGAATCTGGTCGATTTCCAGTTCTTTGCCAAGCGGCGATATCAATCCCAAAAACAACATGCCAATCACATCACAAGGGGGTGCACATGAGTAAACTGAAATCCGGACTCATCCAGATGAGTTTGAAGGCGAGCACGGATTGGTCTCCCGAGGAGATTCGTGATGCGATGTTAGAAGCGCACATCCCGTTCATTGACCAGGCGGGCGCAGCCGGTGTCCAGGTACTTTGTTTTCAGGAAGTGTTTACCCAACCCTATTTTTGCCCGAGCCAGGATGCCCGTTGGTATGCTGCGGCAGAGGCGATCCCAGATGGCCACACAATCCGTCTGATGCGCGAATACGCCAAGAAGTACAACATGGTCATCATTGTGCCGATTTATGAAGAAGCCATGACTGGGGTGTACTACAACACGGCTGCGGTAATCGATGCCGATGGCAGTTACATGGGTAAATATCGCAAGAGCCATCTACCTCATGTTGCCGGCTTCTGGGAGAAATTCTTCTTCAAGCCTGGAGCCTCGGGCTGGCCGGTTTTTAATACGGCCTACGGCAAAATCGGCGTTTATATCTGTTACGACCGCCATTTTCCTGAGGGTTGGCGCGCCTTGGCATTAAACGGGGCTGAAATCATCTACAACCCATCCGCAACAGTGGCTGGGCTGTCGCAGTACTTGTGGGAACTTGAACAACCAGCTTCAGCAGCTGCTAACGGCGTTTTTATTGCGGCAATTAATCGAGTGGGAACTGAGGCCCCCTGGAATATCGGGGAGTTTTACGGCTCGAGTTATTTCGTCAATCCGCGTGGTCAGATCGAAGCGCAGGCCAGCGCCGATCAAGATGAGCTTCTGATCCACGAGGTCGATATGGACATGGTTCGCGAGGTCAGAGATACCTGGCAGTTCTACCGTGACCGCCGGCCTGAAACTTACGGTGTTCTGACCGATCTGAATTAGGCGAGTAAGGGATAACTATTAATCATGAGTGTTGGTGAAGACTGACAGGGAAGAAAAACCAATGACACGCGACGATGCTTTGGCGATTAACGGTGAGCGCTTGTGGGACTCGCTGATGGAGATGGCAAAAATTGGGGCAACCGAAAAAGGGGGTTGTTGCCGACTTGCTCTGACCGACCTTGATCGACAGGCCCGCGATCTTTTCGTGAATTGGTGTCGCGAGGCCGGTTGCACAATATCTGTTGATCAGATGGGAAATATTTTTGCCCGCCGCGACGGCGCCGACCCACAGTTACCGTCGGTTGTGGTTGGCAGTCATCTTGATACCCAGCCTACCGGAGGTCGTTTTGATGGGGTTTACGGCGTTTTAACCGGCCTGGAGGTTATACGCGCCCTTAATGATCAAAATATCCAGACGCGCCACCCAGTGGAAGCGGTCTGCTGGACCAACGAGGAAGGCAGCCGTTTTGCACCTGCAATGGTGGCGTCCGGCGTGTTCGCGGGAATCTATGACCTCGACTACGGCCTGGCGCGAGCGGATACCGAGGGCCGAACCATGGGGCAGGAACTCGAACGCATCGGTTACGCGGGAGATGAGCCCATGGGGCGTCCACTGCACGCCTATTTTGAAGCCCATATCGAACAGGGTCCGATACTGGTTGAAGAAGGCACTAACATTGGCGTGGTTACCGATGCTCAAGGCCAGCGCTGGTATGAACTTGAACTGACCGGCATGGAATCGCATGCGGGGCCAACGCCAATGGACCGGCGCCATGATGCATTACTGTGTGCTGCACGGATCACCTGCCTGGTGAATGAAATTGGCTTGACCTATGCGCCACTCGCTTGTGCCACGGTGGGCATGCTCAACGTGCACCCCAATTCGCGTAACGTTATCCCAGGACGGGTCTTTTTGACCATAGATATTCGGCATCCCGATGATACCGTCTTGCTGGAGATGGGCAAGGCCATCGGTGATGGCGTCACCAGAATTTCTGACCAAGCCGGCGTAGCACACTCGCTTGAGGAGATTTTTTATTACGCCCCGGTCCCCTTTGATAGTGGTTGTGTCGCAGCAGTTCAGTCCGGTGCCGAAACTTGTGGCTACAGTTCGCGCCAGATTGTCGCTGGGGCTGGGCATGACGCTTGTTTTATTGCACACGCGGCACCGACATCGATGATTTTTATCCCCTGCGTTGACGGTATTAGTCATAACGAAGTAGAAGATATCGAACCTGAATGGTCGACAGCCGGCGCCAATGTCATGCTCCAGGCTGTTTTGACAAAGGCTGAAAGTCTTTGAAAGCAAGCAGTGTGTAAGGAGTTTTCCGTTGAGCGATAACGCATCATCTTCTGACACCGTGGTTCAAATTGACCAGTTGTCCCTGGACTTCGATACTGTCGATGGACCGGTGCATGCGCTTAGTGGCATTGATCTAGCGATTAGAGAAGGTGAATTCGTATCATTGATTGGCCCATCTGGCTGCGGCAAGACGACCTTGCTGAGGGTGATTGCTGACCTGGAGAAGCATTCCAGTGGAAAGATTCTTGTGAACGGCGTGAGCCCGGATCAGGCCCGCCAGGATCGCTCCTATGGCTATGTGTTTCAGGCTCCCGCACTTTACCCCTGGCGAACTGTCACAAAGAATGTCGTACTGCCCCTTGAGATCATGGGATTGACTCGCTCTCAGCAGCAAACGCGAGCGAAGAAATATCTTGATCTTGTTAACCTCAGTGGTTTTGAGAATAAATACCCCTGGCAATTATCCGGGGGAATGCAGCAGCGCGTCTCCATTGCGCGGGCATTAAGTGTTGAGCCGCAGTTGTTGTTAATGGATGAGCCGTTTGGGGCGCTTGACGAAATTACACGGGATCACCTCAACGAGCAGCTTCTTGAATTGTGGCGCAAGACGCGCAAGACAGTAGTCTTTGTTACCCACTCCATTCCCGAGGCGGTATTCCTTTCGAGCCGGGTCGTGGTTATGTCCCCCAGGCCTGGGCGGGTGATGGATGTGATTGAATGCAATTTGCCCTCCGAGCGAACGCTTGATATACGTGAGACCCCCGATTTTCTTTCTCTGGCGCATCGAGTTCGACAAGGCCTCAAGGCGGGCCATAGTTACGACGATGAATGACGCGACCCATAGTCAGGGGCGGATTTTTCCGCTGTCGGTAGTTATCGTTGTCCTGACGGTTATCTGGTATGCCGGCGCGGTGTACCTCAACAGTGGCCAGTTGATCGATCGCTACAACAAACGCAGCGTCCAGTGGGATATCACCCAGTTGGCCGCAGATGCCTGGAGCATGAAGCGACCCGTATTACCCGCGCCTCACCAGGTTGTCCGCGAGCTCAAAAAGACCGTCTTGGATCAGAAAGTCACTTCCAAGCGAAGCTTGATCTATCACGCGGGTGTGACCCTGTCATCGGCACTGCTCGGGTTCGTTCTGGGTACGGTGCTGGGCATTGGACTGGCGATTGGAATCGTTTATGTGACAACCTTGGATCGAAGTCTGATGCCGTGGATCATTGCATCACAAACGGTGCCGATCCTTGCGTTGGCACCAATGATTATTGTGGTGCTGGGTTCTGTCGGTATTACCGGTCTTTTCCCTAAGTCGGTTATCTCGATGTACCTTTGCTTTTTCCCGGTCGTGGTGGGAATGGTAAAGGGACTGCGCTCGCCTGAACCCATGCTTTTGGACCAGATGCATACTTATTATGCGAGCCGTGCACAGGTTTTTTTCAGGTTGCGTCTGCCCTCATCGATCCCATTTCTGTTCGCGTCTCTTAAGGTGGCAATTGCATTGAGTATCGTGGGCGCTATTGTTGCTGAGCTACCCACGGGGGGTCAGGGTGGTCTCGGCGCGCGCCTGCTCACAGGCTCGTATTATGGCCAGACCACTATGATCTGGGCAGCGTTGATCACCGCTTCTGTCGTCTCAGCTACGCTGGTATCTATCGTAGCTCTGGGTGAGCGGACCATGTTGCGTCGACTCGATGGTGGCCAGGTAGCGCGCTCGTGAATCTTTTTTCAAGCACTCGAATCAGTAACACCTCATTGGCGGGCGGACTTTTCATTGTGCTCGGATTATTTGGGGAATTGAGTCCGACTGTGGCGTGGGGCCATATGCCTATAGGACTCGCGGGTCTGGGTTGCGTAGCCGGCGCCTTGAGCGTGTCTGGTCTGACGACAAAGTGCTCATCAACCAGCCGTACTATCTCGTTGGCGTTTGTGCTGGCGGCTCTGTGGGTGGTAGTTAGCCTCGCCCACGCGGAATCCATCATCGGGCAGGCCAGCGGCGGCTACTGGTGTTTTGTCATTGCCCTGGCTTTTGCCATTTGGGCCACTATGAGTCGGTTTGCCGCCATCACTTTAAACCCGGGAATCGGCGCGTTCCTGTATCAATTTCTTGTACCGGGTCTTTTTGGAGTCTGGCTGATCGTACTATGGGAGCTTATTACCGTTGGACTGGGCATCCCCCGGGTACTCTTACCTCCCCCCAGCCTGGTAGGAGAGGCAATCGCCTCGTCGCTCGGCGTGCTTGCGGCAGACTTCCGCCAGACGATAATTCGAGCAGTGCTTCCAGGGTTTGTGATGGGCAATCTTGCGGGGTTCGCAATTGCGTTATGGGCAGATCGGGTGCCATTTTTGCGTCGCGGTTTGTTGCCTGTTGGAAATCTGGTCAGTGCAATTCCTATTGTCGGTATTGCCCCGATCATGGTCATGTGGTTTGGATTTGACTGGCAGTCCAAGGCGGCAGTGGTTGTCATCATGACTTTTTTCCCAATGCTGGTAAATACGGTTGCAGGACTTGGTGGATCGAGCGCAATAGAACTTGATCTGATGCGCTCCATCGGTGCGAGTCACTGGCAAACGTTTACCCGGGTGCGATTGCCCAATGCGCTACCGTTCATTTTTAACGCGCTTAAAATAAACTCGGCACTGGCTTTGATTGGCGCGATCGTGGCTGAATTTTTTGGTACCCCAATTGTCGGCATTGGGTTTCGTATCTCGACTGAGGCTGGCAGAATGAACATGGAGATGGTCTGGGCATCGATAGCGCTATCAGCGGTGTCTGGGTCCTTGTTTTATGGTTTACTGGCTGTTGTGGAAAGACGGGCAACCTTCTGGCATCCGTCTTTTCGTCAACTGTCCGCAAAACGCCTGTAACAGGGCACTTTTAAACTACCGAAGGAGTATTCACTATGAAAAGAAAAATTAGCACCCTTGTAGCGGCTCTAGCTTTAGGGTTGGTCAGCATGTCCGCAGTCGCAGCTGACCAGGTGACCTTGCAGTTGAAGTGGGTTACCCAGGCCCAGTTCGCAGGGTATTTTGTCGCGAAAGATAAGGGCTTTTATAAGGATGAAAATCTCGACGTGACGATCAAACCAGGTGGGCCTGACGTGGCTCCGCCGCAGGTGATTGCGGGTGGCGGTGCAGATGTCATTATCGATTGGATGCCGTCAGCGTTGGCTTCACGGGAAAAAGGCTTGCCATTGGTGAATATTGCCCAGCCTTTCAAACGGTCCGGGATGATGCTGACTTGCCGCAAGGATAGCGGCGTAAAGACGCCACAGGATTTTCCAGGCCGTACTTTGGGTGTTTGGTTTTATGGGAATGAGTACCCCTTCCTGAGCTGGATGGGACGGCTAAATATTCCAACTGATGGCAGCAGTGGCGGCGTGACGGTGCTTAAGCAAGGGTTTAATGTTGACCCGATTCTGCAAAAGCAGGCGGACTGCGTCTCAACCATGACTTACAACGAGTACTGGCAGATCATTGATGCCGGCTTGGGGTCAGACGAACTGGTGACCTTCAAATATGAAGATCAGGGCGTTGCGACACTGGAAGATGGACTCTATGTCCTTGAAAAGAATCTGGCTGACCCAGCGTTTGTCGACAAAATGGCTCGTTTTGTGCGCGCGTCGATGAAGGGTTGGGCCTGGGCAAGAGAGAATTCGGATGCGGCTGCTGACATCGTGCTTGAAAATGACGAAACCGGAGCTCAGACCGAAAATCACCAGCGCCGCATGATGGGTGAAATCAACAAACTCACTGCAGGTGGCGGCAAATTGGATGAGGTCGACTATGAGCGTACCGTTGCAACTTTGATGAGCGGTGGTTCTGATCCTGTGATTTCCAAGGCGCCTTCGGGAGCCTGGAGTCATGCAATTTGGGACGCGGCGTTTTAGCCGGGTTGATACAGTAAAACCAGGGAGATCTGACAATGGGCGTCATCATTAAAGGCGGTACCGTTGTAACAGCGGAGCAAAGCTTCAAGGCAGATGTTTACTGCGAGGATGGCAGGATCGCCCAGGTTGGTCTTGACCTCGACACCCCCACGGGTGTCGAGGTTATAGACGCCGGCGGTCAGTTCGTGATGCCAGGGGGGATAGATCCCCATACGCACATGCAGCTACCGTTCATGGGGACGGTTGCCAGCGAGGATTTTTATACCGGCACTGCAGCGGGCCTGGCTGGAGGCACAACCTGCATTATTGATTTCGTGATTCCAGCGCCGCAGACATCGTTGCTGAGCGCCTTTCACCAATGGCGCGAATGGGCTGAGAAGTCTGTTTCGGACTACGCCTTTCATGTCGCTGTGACATGGTGGGATGATTCGGTGCACCAAGACATGGGCACTTTGGTGCAAGAGCACGGTGTCAATAGCTTTAAGCACTTCATGGCGTACAAAGGTGCGATCATGGCGGACGATGAAATTCTGGTGAATAGTTTTACCCGGGCGTGGGAACTGGGCGCCTTGCCGACGGTTCACGCCGAAAACGGTGAACTGGTATGGCAGTTGCAGCGCAAACTGATGGAATTGGGAATCACGGGCCCCGAGGGACATCCGCAGTCGAGACCCCCAGAAGTTGAAGGGGAAGCGGCTAACCGGGCGATTCGCATCGCCCAGGCATTAAAAACTCCTGTTTATCTGGTGCATGTCTCGGCTAAGGAGTCACTGGGAGAGGTGATCCGGGCGCGCAACGAGGGCCAGCGGGTTTTTGGTGAAGTGCTTGCGGGACACCTGCTGGTGGATGACTCGGTCTATCTCAATACCGATTTTGACACCGCGGCGGCACATGTGATGAGTCCTCCATTTAGGCCAAAAGGGCATCAAGACGCACTTTGGCGCGGGCTCCAGTCGGGTAATCTTCAGACCACAGCCACTGATCACTGTTGTTTCTGCGCTGACCAGAAGGCGATGGGTAAGGATGACTTCACTAAGATTCCTAACGGTACCGGCGGTGTGGAAAACCGAATGGAGGTGTTGTGGCATGCCGGAGTCAATACCGGGAAGCTAACCATGAATGAATTTGTTCGGGTGACTTCGACCAACGCAGCTCAGATTTTCAACATGTATCCGCGCAAGGGCTCGATCAGCGTCGGTGCGGATGCCGATCTTGTAATCTGGGATCCGGAGGCAAGCAAGACTATCTCTGCCAAGACCCATCACCAGAATGTCGACTACAACATTTTTGAAGGCATGACGGTTCGAGGTACGCCATCTCACACCGTCAGTCAGGGCAAAGTTGTGTTTAAGGATGGCGAGTTGTCTGTTGAGCGCGGCGCAGGCCGGTATATTGAAAGACCCCCTTTTGCACCGTATTTCGATGCGATTGCAAAGGTTCGGGATCAAAACCAGCCTGTTTGGGTTGAGCGTTAGATAGTCTCGCTTACCCACAGATCGGAACTGGCCTGTCACCCGAGCCTGCGACAGGTCAGTTCTGGCGCATCCGGGCATTCAAGGAGGAGTACGTGGATATTATTGCAACCGTGACCAATGGGGCGTCCGGAGTTGTGTCTGGCCGACTGCCTGAGGAGGATTGTCGGCGCAATTTTTGTGAAATCCATTCACCCCTGGAACCTAACGGCGCGCGGGTCGAGGCCGAGCGGTGTTATTTCTGCTTCGATGCACCTTGCACGCAAGCTTGTCCGACGGAAATAGATATTCCCGGTTTTATCCGCATGATTGGTAATCACAATCCTGTGGGTGCGGCGGGCCTTATATTGCAAGAGAATATTATGGGTGGTACTTGCGCCAGAGCCTGCCCGGTTGAGACTCTGTGCGAGCATGCATGCGTACGTAACCAGGCAGATGATCGACCCGTGACCATAGGCCTGCTGCAGCGTTATGCCGTTGATGAGGCTATGGACCAGAATGCTTCGTTCTTTATCCGCGCTGCACCGTCGGAAAAGTCCGTTGCTGTGGTTGGCGCCGGTCCGGCGGGCCTGGCTTGCGCCCACAGGCTCGCGGTGCTTGGGCATTCGGCGTGCATCTATGAGGATCGCCCTAAATCCGGGGGTTTGAATGAGTACGGGCTCGCGGCCTACAAGATGCTGGATAACTTCGCCCAGAGGGAGGTCCAATTTATTACATCGATTGGTGGAATCGAGATACAACACGGGAAGTTATTTGGCTGTGATGTTCACCTAGCCGATATCGAAGGTCGCCATGACGCTGTCTTTCTTTCAGTGGGGCTGGGTTTAACCAGGATGCTGGGTATACCCGGCGAAGAACTTCCTGGGGTTGAGGACGCAGTGGATTTTATCAGCAGGCTTCGTCAGGCAGATCAGTTGTCGTCGCTGGCCCTCGGCAAGCGCATTGTAGTAATTGGTGGTGGAATGACCGCAATCGACATTGCAGTTCAAGCGCGGTTGTTGGGCGCGGAAGAGGTGACAATGGTGTATCGGCGTGGTCCACAGCAGATGAAGGCCAGTATTGAGGAACAGGAGTTCGCCAAAATTCGCGGGGTGGCAATACGGTTCTGGGGGCAGCCGACCTGTGTTCAGCATACAGACGGCAGGGTTACCGGCGTTGAGTTCAGCCCAACCGACAGGACTTTACACTCCGATGAGGCCGACAGTTTTTCGATTGCGGCAGATATGGTGTTTAAGGCGATCGGCCAGATGCCCCAGTCACTCGACGGTGATCCGGCGGACTTCATACTGGAAGGTGGCCGGTTTATTGTCGATAAAGAGCGACGGACTTCCCGGGCCGGTGTCTGGGCCGGCGGGGATTGCATAGCGGGTGGCGAAGATCTGACAGTCAGTGCAGTACAGGACGGTAAACTAGCCGCAATCTCTATTGATCAATTCCTGTCAAAAAGCGAGGCAGGTGAGTCCTGATGCCTGTTCAATGGAAGTAAGGAGGGAACAATGCCTGAGCTGAAAACCACTTTTGTTGGTATCGAGTCGCCGAATCCGTTCTGGCTGGCATCCGCACCACCGACCGACAAAGCCTATAACGTGAATCGCGCCTTTGAGGCGGGGTGGGGTGGCGTCGTCTGGAAAACCCTGGGTGAAGATGGCCCGCCTATCGTTAATGTCAACGGACCACGTTACGCGGCATTACATGGAAAGGATCGCAGTGTCATTGGTTTTAACAATATTGAACTGATTACTGATCGCCCGTTGCAGCTCAATCTCAAGGAGATTACACAAGTCAAAAAAGACTGGCCGGATCGAGGCCTGGTTGTCTCTCTCATGGTGCCCTGCACTGAGGAAGCCTGGAAGACGGTTCTAACCCGGGTTGCGGATACCGGCGCTGATGGTGTTGAACTTAACTTTGGTTGTCCTCACGGCATGTCCGAGAGGGGTATGGGCGCTGCCGTAGGGCAGGTCCCCGAGTATGTCGAGATGGTTACCGCATGGTGCAAGGATTTTTCTGAACTTCCCGTGATTGTAAAACTGACACCCAATGTGGCCAGTATCCGCCAGTCTGCCCGCGCTGCGAAAAAAGGGGGGGCAGACGCGGTATCGTTGATCAATACCATCAATTCTGTGATGTCGGTTGATTTGGATTCCTTCAGCGTCGTGCCAACCATAGATCACAATGGAACCCATGGCGGCTATTGTGGGCCGGCAGTCAAACCGATTGCGTTGCACATGGTCTCGGATCTTGCCCGTGATCCCGATTGTGCGGGTTTGCCGATTTCGGCGATAGGCGGTATCAGTAACTGGCGCGATGCTGCCGAATTTATTCTACTAGGGGCTGGGAATGTGCAGGTTTGTACCGCTGCAATGACCCACGGCTTTAAGATCATCGATGATATGGTCGATGGCTTGACCCGTTATCTTGACGCTCGTCAGATAGAGTCAGTTGAGCAGGCGATCGGCAAAGCGGTGCCTTCACTCACAGACTGGCAATACCTTAATCTGAACTACACCGCCAAGGCGCAGATCGACCAGGATCTTTGTATTCAGTGTGGGCGTTGCCATATAGCCTGCGAAGATGCCTCGCATCAGGCAATCAGCGCAGCCCGGAATGGGAGCCGTCACTACGAGGTAATAGAAAAAGAATGTGTAGGCTGCAATCTGTGTGTGACAGTATGTCCGGTAGAAAATTGTCTGACGTTGAGAACTCTAGACAATGAAGTTGACCAAAGAACAAACCAGATGATCCGCTCAGATGACAAGATCAACTGGACGGCTCATCCCAATAATCCAATGGCGACCCCCGGGAAATAAATCCGAGCACCGGTGATGTATCGAGGGTTCTCCAAAGATCGCAAACAATTGAAGGAGGCGATATGACTGCACAGAAACAGCAAGCCATGGTCAGCCGAGATGCGGCACACCTGGTCCATCCTTTGCATAATCCCGCCGCTCACGCATCAGCCCGGGTTTGGGTGGGTGGTGAAGGCGCTTATCTCGTGGATGCGGACGGCAATCGTTTTATCGATTGCCTGTCAGGCCTTTGGTGCAATACCGCGGGCAACGGCCGCACTGAGCTTGCTGACGCAGCAGCGGGTCAGATGCGGCAAATGGGGTTTGCCTCTGGCTATGTCGGCAGCACCAACCCGAGAGCTATTGAATTAGCGGAACGTCTGGCGAGCCTCACCTACCCGAATATTAATCATTTTTACCTCACCTCCGGTGGCGGGGAGGCAACCGATAGCAACATCAAACTGGCGCGTTACTACTGGAAACTTAAAGGTAAGCCTGAGAAAACCAAGGTGATTTCGCGTATCTGGGGATACCATGGTGTTACTTTTGCCGCGATGTGTGCGACCGGGATTGCGCCGTATTGGGAAATGTTTGAACCGAGAATTCCAGGATTCGTCCATATTCCCAGTCCGTACCCTTACTTGTATCAGGCGCCCGATGATGCCCCGAGCCAGGGTATAGCCGCTGCCAACGAACTGGAAAAGAAGATTCTCGAAGAAGGTCCCGAAACAGTAGCGATGTTTATTGCAGAGCCGGTCCAGGGCGCTGGTGGTGTGCTCGTACCGCAGGATGATTACTTCCCTCGTATTCGCCAGATATGCGACGAATACGATGTGCTGCTGGTGTCCGATGAGGTTATCACTGGTTTTGGCCGCACCGGCCGTATGTTCGGGCTGGAGCACTGGGGAGTCGAGCCGGATCTTATGCAGTTTGCCAAGGCGGTCACTTCAGGGTATTTCCCGCTGGGCGGTATTGGTATCAGCGACGAGATAGCCACGGTAATGAATGAGAGCGGATCACCATGGATGCACGCTTATACCTATAGTTCCCATCCTGTCGGTTGCGCAGTCGCTCTGGCAATGTTGGATATCATTGAGAAGGAGAATTTTGTCGATCAGGCCCGGCAGAAAGGTCAACGCCTTCTGGTCAAGTTGAAAGACGCCCTGGCCGATCACCCGCATGTGGGCGAGGTCCGCGGATTGGGTTTGATGTGCGCGGTGGAGTACGTAAAAGACAAGGGAACCAAGGAACCTTTTGCACCAAGCGATGCAGTTGGGCCGCGAATTCATGCAGAAACTGTCGAGCGTGGAATGTTTTCACGAGTTCGCGGGGATGCCTATTGCATAGCGCCACCCATTGTCACCGATGAGCAGACACTGGATCAGATTGCTGAGATTCTGGCCGAAGCAACGGTAGCAGTGCTGGGATGAAACCTCCATTTACGGTTCTTTGGGCAGGTGATTGCTGTCGCGGCTAGATCACCAAAAGACCCATGGCCGAATCCCAGTGCATATCTGAGTTGTTAGGCTTGGGAGTATGGGCGCAATAAAGGAGCCAGTGGAAAAAGGGGCAACCCGGAAAACGCGAAAGCGGGCACGCGCGCAGCGCAAGGCTGAGCGCGGTGCAGCAACACGGGTGGCGCAACTGGGCTTTGGCCCATTGCGGAACCGCTACCCACCAATGGAGCCTCTGTCCGAAGACCAGGTTGAGGCGATTCATCAGGCTTCGCTTAAGGTGATCCGTGATCTTGGGATAGAGATCATGAGCGAGTCCGTGCGTCAGGCTTTTGCCCGCCAAGGTGCCAAGGTTGACCAAGATTCCGGTATCGTCTGTGCAGACCCGCAGATGATCCTCGAGTTGGTGGGTCAGGCCCCGGCTGAGTTTACGCTGATGCCCCGCAACCCGGCGCATGCAATAACCCTCGGGGGTAACCACGTGCATTTCGGGTTGGTTTCAGGCCCGCCCAATGTGCATGACCGGGTCAATGGCCGGCGCCCCGGAAATTTTACCGACTATCAGCGGCTGATCAGCCTGGGCCAATACTTCAACGCCATCAGCGTTTTTGGTAACCAGACGGTAGCACCGATCGATTTGCCAACGGGAACCCGCCACCTCGACAGTTACCGGGCCAATCTGACCCTGGCCGACAAGGTATTTTCTGCTATCCCGATAGGGCGCGCCCGGGTGGACGATGCCGTTCAGATGCTGGCATTGGCGCGCGGTATCAGCGTTGACGACCTGCACCAAAGCCCGAGTTTGATCGGAAATATCAATGTTAATTCGCCGCGTAAACTTGATGAGGCGATGTCGGATGGGGCCTTGGCGCTTGCGGCCCATGGTCAGGCGGTCATCGTGACACCGTTCACTTTGCTGGGTGCAATGACCCCGGTGACGTTGGCCGCGGGTCTGGTGCAACAAAATGCCGAAGCCCTTATGGGATTGGCGATGATTCAGTTATTTTATCCCGGTAATCCAGTGGTCTACGGCGGCTTTACCTCGAACGTGGACATGCGCTCTGGGGCACCGGCGTTTGGCACCCCTGAGAACGCAAAGGCCAATCTTGCGGGAGGCCAGTTGGCGCGACGTTATGGGTTGCCGTACCGAACCAGTGCCTGCAACGCCTCCAACGCTGCTGACGCCCAAGGGGTATATGAGACCCAGATGGCGTTATGGGGTGCCGTGATGGGACATGGCAACCTTGTTTATCATGCGGCGGGGTGGCTCGAGGGGGGGCTTGTAGCCTCCTTTGAAAAGCTCGTGCTCGATATCGAGCTTATTCAGCATTTAGTGCATTTGCTCGAGCCCATCGATACGTCAGAGAGCGAGCTTGGAATAGAAGCGATCGCCGCTGTCTCGCCGGGGGGGCACTTTTTTGGCACTGAACACACTATGGCGCGTTATGAGAATGCCTTTTATGAACCCTTTTTGAGTGACTGGCAAAACAGTGAAAGCTGGGTTGCGGCCGGTGCGGCTGATGCGACCGAACGAGCGACTGATATCTGGCAGGATATTTTAAAAGACTTCGAAGCCCCCCCGCTGGATGT
>CAJWEF010000003.1 GCA_913031305.1 uncultured Acidiferrobacteraceae bacterium | reverse complement strand
ATTAAGCGACGCAACACCGCATGGGCGATCTCCCGGCATCGGCCTCTACGCGTTCACGGTAGTTTGCGCCTGTATCGTGTTGGGATTTACCAAGAGTTACCCAGCGGCCCTCTACCTCGGCGCAACGCCACTGGCCGGGCTTGTTTACCTTTTCATCTACGGGTTCGGCCCCGATCGGGCGCGCGTCGATACGATTGTTGTCGCGATCATTGCCTTACTGTTCCTTTGGTACTCGTTGCGGCTTGTCGCGCTGGCGTATTCCTATACTAACTTTCCAGAACCCGGTGACGAGAAATCACCCCAGCGGCGACTCTTTAAGCGATGATGCTGAGGGCCCCCGGCGGCCGTTTTTGCCCTGCCCGGTTTGGGTTTCGTCGCCATGTTGCAGCCTATGGGTTAAGCATTCTGGTTCTGGTGACCTTAGAATTCCTGACGGTGGGAAACTGGTGGCTGTTCTGGCCGATGCTTCTGTGGGGTGTCGTACTGGCGATTCACTATTTCATCGTCGGCGCCCTCGATGCAGATGATGAATGGGCAGCTGACCGGGTGCTGGATCTTCAAACAAGTAGTTACGACTTTGATCACATAGGCAGTATCGAGAAACGGATTAGTGAAGGCGATCCGAGTGTCACCCCCCATACCGAACGCAGCCGCTAGTACGTGCGGAGCTGTCGGGGCGCACCGGCATCTGTATGAAATCCTGCTCGCAGCGCTGTAATACTCTCTTTCGATCGAACGCCGTTCATTGCGACCGGATGAATCTCTGATCGAAAGTGTGTCTTTTATGTCCGGACCCGGTATTCTCTAATAACATCGGGGTCTGGCAGCGAACCGAGCCCCGGCCCGTCAGGAAGATCAAAAGCGCCCTGGGTCGGCTCGATCCAATCTCCATAGAGGCTCGCCTCCAGTGAGAGGTAAAAACGTTCGATCATGCAGTTCTTTGGCTCCAGGGCCGCGAGGTGCAAGGTCGCCAGGAACCCAGGCCCAAAATACGGTGAGTGCGGCATCAGGTGTACTCCGGCGGCCGAACAACGAGAGGCAACTTTCCTGAATTCCGTAATACCCCCTACCTTGGTCACGCTGGGTTGAGCGTAACGGACCGCTTTCGCTTCGAACATTTTCTCGAATTCAAATGCAGTGCAGGCATTCTCACCGGCAGCAATAGGAATATTACAGGCAGCCTGGAGCGTCGCCAGCGCCTTGAAGTTCTCGGGCGGGAAAATTGGCTCCTCCAGCCAGTACAACCCATACTGACGTAAGGACGCAGCCCTCTCATGTGCCTCGGCCTCTGTCCAGGGGCAGTTGGTGTCGAGCATGATCGGAAAGTCTTCTCCCACCGCTCGTCGCGCTGCGGCCACTTCACGGTCCTCAGTCTCGTGTAATTTTATCCAGCCATACCCTTGGGCGATCGCTTGGCTACAACGCTTTGCAACGATCTCGGGCTCCGCGTACCGATACAGGCTTGCGTATGCTGGCAGTCGATTCCTCTGTCTGCGGCCGAGCAATTGCCAAAGCGGCAGTTCAACCGTCCTCGCCGCGATATCCCACAAGGCGATATCAAGGCCGGACAAGGCGAACATCGTGATACCGTAACGCCCAAATAGATGCAATTTCTGTTGCAGTTGGGTAACAAAGGTGCCGATGTCGTCAAACTCCTGGCCGATGACGATAGGCGCGACCATATCCTCTAGCGCTGCCTGGACGGCACGAAGGCAGCCATAACTGAATGCTTCTCCATAACCGGTGACACCGGTTTCTGTGGTGACCTTAACCAGGAGAATACTGAGCGATGTCCACGCCTGGCCGCCCCAGCCAGCGGGCCTGCCCCCATGAGTGAACGGTATGGCGAGCGGAATAGTATCGACCTCGACAATCTTCATTCGGATCCCTCACGGGCAATATTAGCGATGCGGTCGGCAAAATTAACCTGGCTGTTGTCCTGCGGCTGGTACCCAATCACACGGCGGGCAACGAGATGGTAACGCTCACTGAGCTCCGGCCACATGCATTGCGCGATGTACCCACAAGCGCCCGTTACGACGATGGTTTTTTTTGTCATCACCCCCTCCTGAATAGTTTTTGTTGGTGTAGTCACTATCGGCAGCACATCTCTGGCCGGTCACAACACGACCAGGTCTCATCGCGGCCTTGGGGTGGTCACGGTTTCTGGATAAATTCAATCGTAATTCCGTCGCTGTCCCGCAGGTAGGCCAGTCTGCCGCCTTGATTCGGACCCTGGTCTATTACCGTGACCAACCCGATCGGAAAAACGCCGTGCTCGGCTGATCTATCAATTGCCGCATCGATGTCATCGACATCATAGGCAAGGTGAGCGAATCCAACGTCGCATGGCCTGGGTCGAACCGACGCGCGATCGCTCGGGCCCAGATATTCGATTAGCTCGATGCTGTGTCCAGCGCCACGAACGTAAGCAATCATGACCTGGGCCCCTTCGATACCCGTGATCTCGGCCACTTTCTTCGGGTCCCTCGGCGCTTTGGACGTGACTTCAAACCCCAGTGCGTCGCGAAAATACGCCACCGTACGATCGAGATCGGAAACGGTAAAGCTGGTGTGATTGGTCGACAAAATTTGGAAATCCGGCATTTGCTATTCCTGGTTAACGATGGTCCAACCAACATTCTAATCGGGGCTAGGCACTTGCTGGACTTTGCTATACTTTTTTCTTTTACCAGTGAGTTGTGTCATGGGACGACTGGATGGAAAGCGAGCACTCATCACAGGATCCGCGAGCGGGATCGGCCGAGCCACAGCCCGGTTGTTTGCGAAGGAAGGGGCCCGACTGATTCTCTGTGACATCAAGGCTGAAGAGAACGACACACTAGCCGAGGAAATCCGTGATATAGGAGGGGAAGCGCTGGCCATTCATGTCGACGTAGGCGATGCCGAGGCCATGCAAACCGCTTTCCAGCAGGCAGCCGCAGCTTTTGGCGGCTTGGATGTGATTTATAACAACGCCGGCGGTGCCACCGGAAATGACGGACTGATCACCGAAATTGAGTTGGAGGAATTCTGGCACGCGATCCGGCTGAACCTCTTTGGCGCAGTGCTCGGTTGCCGCTACGGAATTCCGTACCTCCTCGAAGCAGGTGGTGGCGCCATTATCAATAGCGCCTCTATTCGGGCACTGATAGGGACATCGGGTGCGGATGCGTACACTGCAGCCAAAGGCGGTATCGTTACTTTGACCCGGGCGCTTGCCTTGCAATGGGCACACGCCCGTATTCGGGTCAACGCGATCTCGCCAGGGGTCGTCCTGACCGACCGGGTACGTGGACTACTCAGCGATGATGACCCAATACGCTTGAAAACACCGCTAGGCCCCAGCGAGCCAGAAGACGCCGCACCACTGGCTGTATATCTTGCTTCAGACGAATCGCGCCAGGTGACCGGGGCTATTCTGCCGATGGATGGGGGCGCCAGCGTAGTCTGAGCAGGCTAAAACCTGAGTCCGGCCTGATCCAGTACCCGTCCCTTCTACTCGGCCGCTTTTGTCACCTTCTGTAAGCGATGGTGGCGGTTATGGGTAAAGGGGCGCACCTCCGTTGGCCAGCGACCCTTCTCCACTGCCGTCGCCCATTCCGGGCTGGCAATCACGTCGGGGCTTTCAATCTCATAGATCGCACTGTACCGAGGCTCACTGCCCGGCTCAACCGACCGTAGCTCACCCCCAATCGCCATGGTAAACGGCTCATTCACCAATCGAGTGACTGACAACAAACCCGGTACCTCACACAGGTTCGGTACATGCTCTGTATCGTATACCTCATTAAAAAGATCTTCCTTGTCCGGATCCACATCCATGCTCGCTGTGAACAAATAACGAGTTTCAATAGCCATCGGAGCCTCCTTGTCTGAATTGTTATCTGATTGTTGAATGTCTGGGGTCTGACCAGATATTAGCACCACCGATACTCCAGTCCTGTGCCGCGCCGTTCAAGCTACCTTGGGCCGAGAGACAAAGTAAAGTCCCACGCCGACGAGTGCCACGCCGCAAACAATAGCCGGGGTTATTTGGTCTCCCAGGAAAGCAGCGCTGAGCAATACCCCCGACACTGGAGAGATAAAGTTGAAACTGGCAATTACGCTTGGTGTGTATCGACTCAATAGGTAGGAAATCACCATAAACCCCACGCCAGCGATTACAACGCCCTGGTAAAGTAGCCCGGCAATTGGCGCAAAAGCGAGATTCTCCCAGCGAATAGTTTCCAGTGTGGCTCCAGCGATGGCGAACAGTGGCAACGAAAGAATCATCTGCCAGAGCACTACACGAACACCAGAAATCTTCTGCTGTATCCTGGCCATGAATACCAGCCGCAGCCCTAACAAAGCTGCACTCAAGAGCACTACGACACCACCCAAACCAATGCGGTTCAAGTTTTCAAAGCTAAAGCCACCCAGCAACACCACGACAATGCCAGCGAACGCGACGATGAGTCCTATAACCTTACGAGCGCTTAAATGGTCACCGACGATCATGAAATGCGCTGCGAGGGCAGCAAAAAACGGGTTAGTAGAAATCAAGATTGCTGCGATGGAGCCCTGGGTGAGGTCGAATCCAATATTCATGGCGCCAATCTGCAGGACAAACAGAATCCCGATCATCATCAATAAGCGCCACTCCCCGGGTTTGGGCCACATGGGTATTCCACGAACTGCCGCCCAACTGGCAATACAAACAATACCGATAACAAAGCGAATAAAAGCGCTCCACATGGGGGGGAAAACAAGCAGGCCGAATTTAACGGCAACAGGGTTGCCACCCCACAAGGCGTGCATCACGATGGCGACGAGAACCGCCTGCAGTGGCAATGCGGCAATTGTATGGTGGCGAAAGGCGCTCAACTAACTAAAAATCAACCAACATTCAGGGAATCGTCACTCGTCCGCCGTCAACTACAAATGTCTGCCCAGAAACAAAACTTGCACGATCAGAAGCCAGAAACGCGATCGCCTGGGCAATATCTTCAGGCACACCCAGTCTTTTGAGAAACGCCTCTTCTTTCACCGCCTCTATTGCACAGGACTGCATATCCTTAGTCATATCTGTTTGAATGAGCCCTGGCGCCACACCGTTAACCCGGACCTGTGGTCCCAAGGCAGCAGCGAAACTACGTGTCAACCCGATCACAGCGGCTTTTGAGATACTGTATGGAATCATCTTTGGTCGCGCCCGTAATCCGGCAACCGACGCAATACAAACAATAGATCCGCCACCTCGAGCAATCATGCCATCTTTAACCGCCATGATGGGGACAAAGGTTCCATCGACATTGGTGGTCATAATTTCGCGGTAATTTTCAAGCGTTAGCTTGCTGTGATGCTGCGCACTCATGATGCCTGCGCTGGTGACCAGTATGTCTATCGGGCCAAGTGCCTGCTCAATGTCCTTGGTCATTCCCTGAACAGCTGACTCGTTTGCCACGTCTGCCTGGTAGATTGCACCGGCGCCACCAACCTCTTCAATCTCGGACAATGTCGCCTGCGCCGCTGCATCATCGTGCATATAGTTCACAGCAATCTTTGCCCCGGCCTGCCCAAGGGCAATGCTGGCTGCCCGGCCGATGCCACGGGAGCCTCCCGTCACCAGGGCCACTTTGTTCGCAAGTTCCATGCTCATTTTCTTATGCTCTTATCCTGTATTAATTGAAGATTGCGGCCTCGTGCAGCCAAGTGCCAGCAGCACCTTGGAATACAACTTTTTTGGAGCACCCACAATCCAGATTTCCTGTCCATCGGCATTCTACGCTACACCAGTTGCACGGCCAATCGAAACTCTTGTGCGTTACCAACCAACCTAGCCGGTTGGAGTCGCCGCTGGCGACGCGATTGCATACAATAGCACCGGTGTGTGGAACTCATTGTTACCGCGAATTTTTTTAAGGGGCCACCACTGGGTTTTCATCTAAATAAACGGCGAGGGAGCCATTATGAAATTAGTGCGATATGGAGAAGTCGGTGCTGAGAAACCTGGCATGCTCGATGAGCAAGGCAACATTCGAGATTTATCATCCATAGTAGGCGACATTTCGCCTGCGACCGTCGAAGCGGGTGAACTGGAGCGGATTGCATCGATAGACCCAAACAGTCTGCCCCGCGTTGAAGGCAGTCCCCGTCTCGGACCCTGTGTCGGTCAAATCGGTAAATTTGTCTGTATTGGCCTTAATTACACCGATCACGCCAAGGAATCTGGAATGCCTATTCCAACCGAACCGATCGTGTTTATGAAAACCACCAGTGCTATCTCGGGGCCTAACGACAACATCGAATTAATTCGTGGATCGGTCAAAACCGACTGGGAAGTAGAACTCGGCATCGTTATTGGGGCGCACACCAAATATGTGTCCCAGGAGAACGCACTCGATCATGTGGCCGGGTATTGTGTAGTCAATGACGTCTCTGAACGGCAATGGCAACTGGAACAAGGCGGCCAATGGATTAAAGGGAAATCAGGTGATACCTATGGTCCGATCGGACCTTGGCTGGTCACACGCGACGAAGTTCCTGACCCGCAAAATCTGGATATGTGGTTAGAAGTTAATGATAAGCGCCATCAGGATGGCAATACCCGCACGATGATCTTTCCAGTAAGTCAGATTGTTTCCTACCTTAGTCAGTGCATGAGCCTGCAAGCGGGAGATATCATAGCCACTGGTACGCCACCCGGCGTCGGTCACGGCATGAATCCGCCTGTTTATCTGCAATCTGGAGATGTCGTCAGACTCAGTGTCGAGGGTCTCGGTCTGCAACAGCAGCAAGTGGTAGACAGCGCCTAGATCTTAGCCACAACAGCCCTTTTATTCTTTTGCCGGCGCCACACTGAGATAACCCGGCGGCGGTGGCAGTGTGCGTCTTGGCGCGGCGATCACGAAAGCAGTTGCCGATAGTGCAAAACACAACATAGACAGGCCAAAGGCATATCGGTAACTGCCAAAAAGATCATGAATGTATCCGCCGATCCACGGGCCGGCTGCGCCACCGACCCCCATGCCACCGAGGATCAACCCATTGATTGCACCAAAGTGGCGGCCGGAAAAAATATCCGATGCACCCACAAAAACCGTGGGCGCCTGAAGACCGGCCCCCAATCCAAATCCTATTGCGTACGTGTATAACATCCAAGGTTGCGAAGCATCCTTCACCAAGGTCAAGACAAACACCGATCCAATAGCAAGGGCGCAACCCGAAACCAATACTGTCTCCCTTCCAATCTTGTCAGAAATCGACGCGCTCAATTGTCCAATCACCATTGAAATACCGAAAAGGCCAAAAGTCGCTGCTGCAAAACCGGCGCTGTAGCCCATGTCTTGAGCAAACTTAACCTGATGTGCAAGCAACATGTAGCAACCCACACCCCAGAACAACGTCTGTGACAGAACCAGCAGCCACAGCTGATAAGTGCGACTTGCCTGTTTTAGGGTCCAGCCGCCTTGGTCCATTTCTCCGGTCGCGACATCTTCTTTTTCCAAATTTCCGTCCTTGCTGCCCAGCGGCTCCAAATTCTTTTCTCTGGGATGGTATACATAGAAACGAAGAAACAACGGCACCAATATCACCAACAAGGTCAGGCCCAGTACAAAATAGGCCCTCCTCCAGCCGAAAGCCGCGATCATGGTTTCTGCATAAATGGCGAAGAGAAAACTGAGTCCGCCACCCATCTGCGCCAAACTAAAGGCTATCCCCCGGAACTTGTAGAACCAGTTGGTAATCGTCGGATTGATTACGGGAGCCCCGATAAGCGCCAGGCCAATGGGTGTGACAACGCCAAAGATAATGTAGAAGTGCCACAACTCGGAGGCAAAACCACAAGCTGCGGTTGCTAAGGCGGTGATGCCGGCGCCGAGTAAAATCATTCGCTTGGGCCGCCAACGATCGCTCAGCGCCCCCGTAAATGGCGCAACACTGCCATAGACCAACAGGTGAATGGACAACATTATTGCGGTACTGCCTCGACTCCACCCAAACTGGTCAAGTATCGGCGTGAAGAAAACTGCAAAGGAATGGCGCACACCATAACCCAGCGTCATGGTCACCGTGCAAACCGCGACAACGGTCCAACCATAAAACCAGTTCGATCGATGACTCACTCTTGCATTCTCACTATTGCCTGACTCGTGGGTTGCCACAAACCGCATCTCCCGACAGATACCAGGAAAACCGAGTTTGTAATCGCCAACTCAAAACGGGTGGATTGAGCCAGATCGCTTAGACGAAAGACATCGTCGACAGACAATCTGTTGCCGGTTAGAACAACGCGGCTCCAGCGGTGGGTAAACCTTTGCCGCTGAGCGATACTGGCAGAGTCGCACTATACATTCTCGATACACAATTGTCAGGAATTTGGGCTAGATGACACCTGCTTTTAATTTTTCCGCCGGCGTCGGTTGCAACCGACGTCGTAAACAGGGAGTATCTCCCATTGGAATATTGCCAACGCTATACAAACCCACTGCGTACCGAACCGATAACTAACGAGGAATTCCGATGAGTAATGAACACTTTTTTGTCACGGGCGCCATGGGTTGTATTGGCGCTTGGGTCGTTCGGAACCTGGTGCAATCAAACACCCATGTTACTGTGTTTGACCTCAGTTCGAATCGGCACCGACTCGAGTTGATCATGACCCAACAAGAGCTCGACGCTGTAAATTTTATAAAAGGAGATGTTACTGATACCGATACCGTCAAACGATCAGTAACCCAATCCGGTGCGACCCATATCATTCACCTGGGCGCCCTTCAGGTTCCTTTTTGCAGGGCAGACCCACCGCTCGGTGCTGCAGTCAATGTCGTGGGCACCGCAAATCTGTTCGAAGCCGCCAAGGAAGCCGGTATCGGCCAGTTGGTCTATGCCAGCAGCATAGCGGTCTTTGGTAGCAGTGAATTTTATTCAACTGAACTCTTGCAACATGATGCGGTACTGCATCCACAAACACATTATGGCGTCTACAAGCAAGCCAACGAGGGTACCGCAACGGTCTACTGGCAGGATAACCAGATCGCCAGCATTGGCCTTCGCCCTTATACCGTCTACGGGCCAGGGCGTGACCAAGGTGTGACATCCACCCCCACCCAGGCGATGCTCGCGGCAGTGCGAAATGAGAATTACCGCATCAGCTTTGGTGGTTACAATGGATTTCAATACGTTGATGATGTGGCGAAAATATTTATACAGGCAGCCAGAACGCCAAAGCAAGGTGCCGACGTATTCAACTTAGCGGGCTCTGTGGCGCAGATGAGTGAAGTGGTTGCCGCAATTAAGTCGGTGCTGCCCACAGCACAAATCACTCACGAAGAAACCGCATTGCCGTTTCCACATGGCGCGACCGACGCCGAATTACATGCCTTGCTCGGGGAGATCCCTTACACGCCACTCGAAGAAGGTGTCGCAAAAACCATGGCCCATTTCGAAAATGCGATCGCCAATGGGTTACTCCCAAAAAACAGTTAAATCCTAAGGAGTCGGCACAATACACCGCTGGGAGTTCTTTCTTGAAGATTAAAACAATTCAAACTTATATTCTGCGAAGCCCGCTTGATCAACCGTTCTACTCTTCCCAGGCCCGGTTCACAGACCGCAATAGCCTGCTGGTTCGTATTTGCACCGACGACGGAATCGTGGGATGGGGAGAGGGTGGCCAGTATGGTCCTCCTGAACCTGTTGCGTGCTGCATCAATGATGTTCTGGCCCCGAGGCTTATCAATACTCCTGCCGATACGCCCAACCGGACATTTGAAGAGCTTTATGCCTTCAGCCGAGATTTTGGACAAAAAGGCACTTACATTGAGGCGCTCAGTGCTATAGACATTGCCTTGTGGGACATCATGGGCAAGTCTCTTTGCCGACCCGTGCATGCCCTGCTGGGCGGGGCATTCCGTAATCAGGTCAAGGCTTACGGTACTGGATGTTACTACCCGGATTTCTTTGCTGACACGCCAAAAATGCTGGTGGCCCTGGAGAGCGAAGCCCAACAACTGAAAGAATCGGGCCTGCGCGCAGTTAAGATAAAAATCGGGCTGTTGCCGATTGAGATCGATGGGCAGCGAGTCGATCTGGTTCGCGAGATCTTTGGCCCAGATTTCCCATTAATGATCGATGCCAATCACGCCTACAACGCCACTTCTGCAACGCGAATGGGTCGGCGAGTCCAGAGCAACGAGATTCTGTGGTTCGAGGAGCCGGTAACGCCGGAAGACCATGCCGGGTACCAACAAGTGCGCCGCTCGCTCGACATCCCGATTGCAGGCGGCGAGTGCGAATTTACGCGATACGGTTTTCGCGACCTGATCGAGGATTGCGTAGATATTGTGCAGTTGGACCTTTGTTGTGCGGGTGGATTCACCGAGTGGCAGAAGATTTCTGCCCTGGCAAGCACATTCAGCAAGCCGGTTCTGCCGCATGTCTGGGGCTCAGGTATTGCGGTCGCTGCCGCATTGCAAGCCATTGCCACAGCCCCGCCTTGTCCACACACGGCATATCCGATTGCTCTGCAAAACGAGCCCATGATCGAATTCGATCGCACACCCAATCCCATTCGAGATGACCTGCTGCAGCAGCCATTTCGTCTAGAGAACGGATACCTGGCGGTGCCGGCTGGGCCGGGCCTCGGTGTCGAAATTGATGAGGCTGTACTCCAACGCCTGACTGTCAGCCATTAGCAGCACCGCTGCATCAAGTCGACCTGTGGCCAGCCCAGGCCACGATCTGAACTACGGCTGGTATAACACCATCGGCTTTTTGATCCGGTTGCTAATCGATTTGGCCTGCGGCCCTGAGCATCAGATGATCAGTTGGGTGCGTAACCCTGCGCGTCCAACTCGACCGGTGCATCAGTTCTAGATTGCCAATCAGTATCTAGTGACTCTCCCGGGGCACTGCTGCACCGCTCTTGCCAACCAGGAAGTCTAAATCGCAGCCCGTATCAGCCTGATTGACGTGCTTAACATACAGGTGAACATAGCCTCTTTCCGGTCCCGCGTCTGGTTGTACCCAGTGAGCTTTTCGAGCCTCCAATTCTTCTGCCGAAATATCGACATGAATGGAGCGCTTGGTCACATCGATTTCAATGATGTCCCCGTTTTCAATCAGTGACAAAGGTCCTCCTGCAGCAGCTTCCGGAGCAACGTGAAGTACCACCGTGCCATAGGCTGTACCACTCATGCGAGCATCAGAGATACGCACCATATCGGTAATACCCTTTTTCAGTACCTTGGTCGGTAAAGCCATGTTGCCCACCTCCGCCATGCCCGGATATCCCTTGGGCCCGCAATTTTTGAGCACCATCACGCAGGTCTCATCGATATCCAGATCGGGATCATCAATGCGAGCCTTATAGTCTTCTATGGTCTCGAATACCACGGCTCTTCCACGGTGCTGCATCAGTTCCGGAGATGCCGCGGACGGCTTGATTACCGATCCACCGGGTGCCAGGTTGCCCCGCAGAACCGCGATACCGCCTATAGGCTTGAACGGATCCTTAAACGGAAAAATGACTTTGCGGTCATAACACTCGGCACCGTGCACATTGTTCCAGATGGTTTCGCCATTGACGGTCAACGCATCCTTGTGCAGGCAACCGTGGGCACCAAGTTCCTTAAGGACCACGGGAAGTCCGCCGGCATAATAGAAGTCCTCCATGAGGTACTCACCTGATGGCATTAAATTGACCAGGCAGGGGATGTCTCGCCCAAGCGAATCCCAATCCTCCAGTGACAGGTCTATACCCATTCGCCCAGCGATGGCCATAAGATGAATCACTGCGTTTGTAGAACCACCGATTGCCGCGTTGACACGAATCGCGTTTTCAAATGCTTGCCGGGTCAATATTTTTGACATTTTCAAATCGCCCTCAACCATCTCTACCATCCGCCGACCAGCGATCTGGGCCAGGGTCTTACGCCTTGAATCTGCAGCAGGAATGGCTGCGTTGGTTGGCAACCCGATGCCCAATGCTTCAACCATGCTCGCCATCGTCGACGCCGTACCCATCGTCATACAATGCCCAGGCGAACGGGCATTGCACGCCTCGGCTCCGAGAAAGTCCTCGAGCGTGATCTCACCCGCTTTGACCATGGCGTCGAATTTCCAGACGTGGGTACCGGAACCAATCCGTTCACCGCGGTAGACACCGTTTAACATCGGACCGCCCGACAAAGCCAATGTGGGAATATCGCAACTCGCAGCACCCATAAGAAGAGCTGGTGTCGTCTTGTCACAACCCACCAGGAGTACCACCCCATCGATCGGATTGGCTCGGATCGATTCTTCGACATCCATGCTGACCAGATTCCGGAACAACATTGCGGTCGGCCGCATCAAAGTTTCGCCAGTCGAGGTTACTGGAAACTCAAGCGGAAACCCGCCCGCCTCCAAAACCCCCCGCTTCACCCGCTCGGCCAATTCTCGAAAATGTGCGTTACAAGGAGTCAGTTCCGACCAGGTGTTGCAGATGCCGATTACGGGCCGGCCATCGAACTGGTCATCGGGGATCCCCTGGTTCTTCATCCAACTGCGATGATTGAATCCATCCTTGTCGGCCTTGCCAAACCATTCGGCACTGCGGCGGCGTTTGCTTGCTTTCATCGGTGGGGTTTCTCCATTTTGAGCCTGTTTCGTTAACCGTCAGTTCAACAATCTGTAATTCCAGACACGCTAGAATAACGCGTATCCCCCGCAGGCCGCTATCAGTCCGGTGCCAGTAGTAAGATCAACTTTCCTGCCCTGTTCTTGGCGCCTTTAGTTCGGTTCGAGTGAACCGCTGATCAGGCCCCTTTGGACAACAATCCGGGCCGGCGCTGGTGCCAGTTGGTCTCAGCCTGATAAGCCGAGCCCATCCTGAACAGCAGGCCCTCGTCATAGGGCCGACCATTTAACAACATGCCGATGGGTAACCCGCTGGCGGTAAAACCACACGGGACCGACAAACCGGGCAGGCCAGCCCAGGAAAACAGGTAAGTAAAGCGTGTCAGGTGGTGGGTAGTCGCCAGCATATCACCGCTCGAGGTAATCAGTGGCGCTGCCAGGGGTGTAGTCGGCGTGAGGATCACGTCGACTGCCTGCAAAGCCCGATCGATGATCCTGTTCCAGTCTTCCCGGGCCCGCAACGCAGTTGCGTAGTCCCTGCCCGAGATATCCCGGCCCAACAGGATTCGATCCAACACATCCTGACCGAACAGTTCCGGGGAATGCTCGGCGCGGTCGCGGTGGTACTCGTAGGCGTCAGCCCAGACCATCGGCATCACTTTATGTTGAGCACTCTCGGCGCCGTCCAGCTCGATCTCAGTCAGCACGGCCCCTAGCGCAGCCAACTGCGTTGCCGCCTGTTCGACCGCTTCACCGATCTCCGGTTCGAGATTCTCGAAAAAAAATCGACGGGGTATGCCGATGCGCAGACCCACGATGTCGCCAGCCATCTGACTGAGGACATCATCCCAAGTATGACGAACCGAATAGAGATCCTCGTCATCGTAGCCAGCCATGACTGCAAACATCCGGGCCACAATGTCCACTGAGCGCCCAAGTGGCCCGACCGTATCGATTGCAGGACAGATCCGGGTAAAACTGCCTGTCATTGGAATCGCGCCCATCGACGGCCGCAACCCACAAACGCCGTTGATCGCGGCCGGGGTGCGCACCGAGCCACCGGTGTCCGAGCCAACGGCGCCCACACACATCTCGGCAGCCAGTGCAGCGGCTGCACCACCACTGGAACCGCTGGGAATACACGCCAGATTCCACGGATTCCGGGTCGGGCCGTAGTGGGGATTCTGGGTCGTCGACCCATAGGCAAATTCATGCAGATTGGTCTTACCAACAATCACCGCCCCGGCGCCGCGTAATCGTTGTACAACCAACGCATCGCTGTGTGGCATATGATCCTGGAAAAACCGGCTGCCGTTGGTGCATTTGACTCCCGCCACATCAATGCAATCCTTGACTGAGATCGGGACACCAGCCAGGAGTCCCTGCCCTTCGCCGCGTTGCGAGGTCATATCTATTGCACGCGCTTCTTCCAGCGCGGTCTCTGAAAGCACTGAAATGAAGGCGTTTACCTGTCCATCGAAACGCTCGATATTATCGAGACAACGTTGGGTCTCTTCCAGCGCGGTGCGTGCTCTCATCTGTGTCTCCGCTTCCCCAGCCCCCTGGATTGGTGTGTCACATCCAACCCGGGAACCTATGCCTCACCTCGGTTACCCGAGTCGCGATTTCGATGATTGTGACTCTGGATCGACTCTAATGACAAGTTGTGCCACATCGAAGTTCGCCTGAGGGGCGCCGAAGTGCGAACAGTTTGACCATGCCCCGTCGTGTGGAGCGTGTGAACCAGGCTATTGGCTACTGCTATCCTTACATCCAACCAGGTGCGCTAGCCTGATACCCTGTGTGATTTGAACGATCGCGCTCATCCTTCAACCTCAAAGGAGAACAACCCAATGGCCAGAACCAACTTGAAGCGATTGTTCGCTAATGACAAACTCAAAGCCGGCCACTTATTGTTCGAGTTTTCTACACCCGGCATCGGCCAGATTCTCAAAATCGCTGAACTCGATTTTGTTTTTGTCGATATGGAGCATTCCGGATTTGGAATCTCCGAGCTCAAACGGCTGATCACCAGTTTGAGAACCGCCGACCTGCCCGCGCTGGTTCGGCCACCGTCCAAAAACTATCAGCATATCGCTCGGGTGCTTGATGTGGGTGCTGACGGCCTGATACTGCCGATGGTCGCCTCGGCTGAAGAAGCTCGCGAGATCATCCAGCACATGTACTACCCGCCTCGCGGGCACCGCGGTATCGCACTGGGGATCGCCCACGACGGCTACGCACCGCAAACCCCTGCCGCAGCGCTGGGCGCAGCCAACCGTAGAATTGCGATGACCGCACTCATTGAAACGGTGGAAGGCCTTGAGAACGTCGATACGATTGCTGCCGTACCAGGTGTCGACTGTATCTGGATAGGACATTTTGATCTCAGCGCTGCACTGGGCATTGCGGGTCAGTTTGATCATCCAGACTTTACCAAAGCAGAGCAACGGATCAGACGCGCGGCACGGCGCCATGGCAAAGCACTGGGCTTTCTCGTGGTCACCGCCGAACAAGGCATCACATGTTTTCGCAAAGGCTACGATGTGATCTGCTACCAGACAGACATTCTGGCCTACCAGCAAACCCTGAGCGACGGCATTGGCCGGTTGCGTAAGGGCTGTAAGGGCAGCAAAGGCAGGGGAAAATCATGACCAAGCCCAAGGCGTTCCGTGTGGCCCTTTCAGGGACGTTCCAGACCGGCGATGGTGAACCGGTATTTCCAATGTTTGATCTGGCACCGCTCGCTGGCGACCCGGATATCGAATTTGCCTACGTGCCCGGTGTGGATGGTCGCATGACCGGGGAATCCCTTGAAGACTTCGATGCTCTGGTGCTGTTGCTCGAGAAATTCGACGCCGACAGCATTCCCCGCAGCGGCCGACTGGCCCTGGTTACGCGGTTTGGCGTCGGTTATGACACCGTCGATGTGCCGGCCTGCACGGCAGCGGGTATTGCCGTGGGTATCACGCCCGACGGGGTCAGGCGACCGGTCGCCACAGCCATCCTGACCTACATCCTGGCCCTGGCCGGGAAACTCATGGCCAAAGACGCGCTGGTCCGTGGAGGCCCGGAAAGTTTTGCCCTGCGTTCGAATCATATGGGCACAGGCCTGGTCGGCAGAACACTGGGATCGATTGGTCTTGGCAACATCGGTGCAGAGCTGGCTCGCGTCTGCGCACCGCTTGATATGCATTTTATCGCCCATGACCCCTACATTGATCCGCGCAGCGCCCGGGCCGTCAACGTCGAACTCACTGATCTTGAGACGGTGTTTCGTGAAAGTGACTTCTTGTCGGTGAATGTTCCGCTGTCTGCCGACACTCGACACCTCGTCAATGCATCCAGACTCAAGCTGATGAAATCAACAGCATTTCTGATCAACACCTCACGCGGGCCGGTCGTCGATCAGCACGCTTTAGTCGAGGCACTGAAAACCGGGATCATTGCCGGTGCCGGACTGGATGTCTTCGAGCCAGAACCCCCCGAGGCTGACGATCCCTTACTGACGCTGGATAATGTCATATTGTCGCCGCACGCCCTGTGCTGGACCGACCAGTGTTTCGCCGGCATCGGTGCTCAGGATCTCGAGCACGTATTTTCGATCAAGCGCGGGGCGCCACCGTCCGTTCTGGTCGATCCCAGCGTGGTTAACAACCCAAGTTTCCAGACCAAACTCGAACGCTGCCGAATCAACTTCTCATAGACGTGCTCGTGGGGTCAACCAATTGAGCGTGCTTTTGTTTACCCAATAATCTGGCTATGCCAAAGCTTAAGGTCGATGACTCACTGGCCATTATTTGCCTTCGGAAATTTCGACTGCAAAGGTTCAGTCTAGGTATCGTGTCTGAGTAGATTGCAGGTAATCGTCCACCCAAGGCGCATAACAGAGTCCTGCTTTAACCTTAGATTCAAGTTCGATCTCTTTTTCCCTAACGCTCTTGAGGCTCTCAATCACTGCGTCGATCTCATCTCGAGAGATAACGACTACCCCGTCTCGGTCACCAATAATGACATCTCCAGGCTGTATTACCGATCGTGATATTGCGATCGGCAGGCCTACTCGGCCAGGGCCACGCGCATAGGGAGAGTTCGGGGATACCCCACAGCAGAATACGGGAATACCCGTGGCTAGAACCCCTTCGATATCGCGTACCAGGCCATCGGTTACGATTGCCGCAAGGCCCTGATTCTTTGCCATCATTGCGACATTGTCACCGATGACCGCGGCACCTTCATACCCACCCGTTGCAATCACCAGGACATCTCCGGGCTTAGATAATGCAATTGCAGGCTGTACAGGAAGATAGTCGCGAGGTTCTGCATCTGCTGTCATAGCAGGACCTGCAAACTTCATTTCAGGATCAACTGGCTTTATTTTTCGATCCAGCGCCCCAGTCCCATTTTGGGCGTCAACGACAAAACCCGTTGCAACGCCCTGAAACATTTTCAGTTTCTCAATGTCTGGTCTTTCGAAATGCTTGCGCACGATCAGGCTAACTGGCTTTCCAATCATCAGGGTTTCTCCATTTCCGGTTTGGGTTAATCTTCTTGCTCTGTACAGCAAAATAGTTTATGTACGTACATCGCTATTCACTTTCACTTGGTCACTTTCACTTGGCGGCACTGATCCATTCACCGTCAACGCCCTAAACATTCTCCCACAGGAGCATTATGAAAATAATAGTCACGGAACTGGAAGAATTTTCGAAAGAAATCTTCAGCGCGATTGGTTGTGACGACACCGAAGCGGAAAATATCAGCCGACTTCTGGTACGTGCGAATTTGACAGGCCACGATTCCCACGGTGTTATTCGAATCCCGCAGTATATCGACTCCTGGCGTCAGGGCGATGTAGTGCCCAATCAGATTGCCACTGTTGTTTTTGAAAACGATACGATCTCGCTATATGAAGGCAACAAGGGGTTTGGCCAGACTATCGGCAACCAGGTAATCGGCGAAGGCATCCAAAAAGCCGCCACCTCTGGGCTTGCTATGGTCGGCGTTGGAAATGTCGGCCATCTGGGTCGAATTGGAGATTGGGCCGAGAAAGCAGCGATGGCAGGGCAAGTATCGCTGCATTTTGTTAATACTTCGGGCGCGGGGATGATGGTCGCTCCTTTTGGCGGGATCAATGCGCGTTATGCGACCAACCCTATTTCAATCGGTATGCCTGTTAATAACGGGAGTCCGATTATTTTTGATGCTGCGACCTCTGCGCTTGCCGAGGGTAAGGTCAGAGTGGCCCGCAACAAAGGTGTGGAACTTCCTGCGGGCTCGTTGCTTGATGCGACCGGAAAACCGACCTGCAATCCGGCAGATCTATATGCCGAACCACCGGGGACACTGATGCCAATGGGAGGGCACAAAGGCTCTGGTCTTGCGATCATGACTGATTTGCTGGCCGGAGCGATTGCCGGTGGTGGCTGTGCCCGCCCGGGAGTTACCGCATTAACAAACGGCATGTTATCTATCCTGATGGATCCTGGCGTCTTTGCTGACCAAGAGCGTGTAGATTCAGAAATAAGTCGATTCGCGGACTGGGTCAGCCAATCGGCCCCAGCCAACCCCAATCATCCTGTCCAGTTGCCAGGTGATCCGGAGCAGGCGACCGAAAATGATCGACGCAAAAACGGGATACCGCTTGACGATGTCACCTGGCAACAAATCGTCTCCACTGCAAAGAATCTGGATATTCATCTTTAGCATGACTGCAGATTGGACCACCCCGGGATGATTCATTATTTGGCGTACAAACCCAACGCGCCTTATCTGTAGAGAACACAAACCGGTACAACCAGGATTCCATCCACTTTGGCGTATCCTGGCAATCTCACAGCAATTTGACCAAGACATCGTCTGACAATACCCTGAGTCTATGATCAAGTTTCAATTTAACGAGATTGCCCGGTTAGCCGACCGTGGCGACAACGTAGCCATTGCCACGCGACGGATAAACCATGGCGCCATCATCGAAACCCAACACGGACAAATCACCACTCATCACACCATACTGGAGGGACATCGATTTGTTCTGACCCCAATAAAAGCTGATGAACCGCTGCTATCGTGGGGATTACCTTTTGGAACCGCGATCCGATCTCTTGATCCTGGCGAGTATGTATGCAACCAGAAAATCCTCACTGCATTGGGCCAACGCGACATCGATTTCGAGCTGCCGTGCGAGGCTAACTTTCTCGATGTCATGCTGGAACATCAGATCAACGAAGCCACATTTTCGCCAGGAACGCAGGTCGCGCCCACCAGTGAGGTAGGGACGTTTCTTGGATATCGGCGTCCAGGGCAACGAGGTGTTGGCACCCGTAACTTCATTGTGATTCTTGCGTTAACCGTGCAATCTGCTGCGTTTGCTCGTCAAGTTGAGTCAGCATATTCAAATCGGAAACTTGGGAAGAATATCGATGGGGTTGTTGCCGTAACTCATACAGAAGGGGACGGTAGCACTCGCCCGAATAATTGGTCACTGGTGATGCGGACGCTGGCTGGGTTCATGGTGCACCCGAATGTGGCTGCAGTGCTGGCCGTGGATTATGGGAACGGAACCTTCGCCGCGACTGATCTTGAACAGTTCATGCTTGATAACCATTATCCATTGAGTCACATACCTCATGAATTCTTCCGAATCAGCCAATCTGGCGAACAGGCACTTATCGACGCAAGTCAGAAAGTTGACCAATGGATACCCATTGTCGGTGAACAAGTCCGAACACCGGAGCCTATAGCGAATATCGCTCTGGCGCTGCAGTGTGGGGGCTCTGATGCATTTTCTGGAATTTCAGGTAATCCGCTGGCCGGCTGCATAGCGAAAGAGGTGATCCGCCATGGCGGTAAAGCCAATCTTGCCGAAACTGATGAACTGATCGGTGCAGAATCTTATGTGCTGCTTAACGTAAAGGACCTTGGAACTGCAAAATCGTTTCTACGGAAAATAGAGAAATTTAAACAGTACGCAGCCAACCATGGCGCCAGTGCCGAGGGTAATCCAAGCGGTGGTAATAACTTCCGGGGCCTGTACAACATTGCCTTGAAATCTATTGGGGCCGCCAGAAAAAAAGACCCTGAAGTTCGACTGGATGCTGTCATTGACTATGGCGCCCCGATGACTGAACCCGGCTACCATTTTATGGATAGTCCAGGCAACGATCTCGAGAGTATTGCCGGACAAGTGGCTTCAGGATGCAACGCGATCCTGTTTATTACTGGCAACGGATCAATCACTAATTTCCCCTTCGTGCCCACCCTGAAATTTGTAACGACCACCGGCCGTTTCGAGATGCTATCTAATGAAATGGATATCAATGCTGGTCGTTATAACGATGGAGAGGACATGGAAAGTCTTAGTCAGGAAACCTTTGCACTCACCATTCGAGTCGCCTCGGGAGAGCAGAGCAAGGGAGAACTTGCTGGCCACTCGCAGGTGCAGCTGTGGCGCAACTGGCAGCAGTCTTCTCCTTTGAGGCAACCTCACACCAAACCGACCCCTGTCGGCGGTGGTCCGGTTTCGGTGCGGGCCGGTAACCGAAAGCATCTGTCGTTTCAGGGTTACGTATCGGACTATGGGATTACCAGTGACAAAGTCGGGTTGATCATGCCAACCAGTCTATGTTCAGGACAGGTCGCCCAACTGATCGCCAATCAATTAAACGCAGCGCGTGCAAACGAGCCAGTATTAGCCCGGGCTAACCGTTATATTGCCCTGGTTCATACAGAGGGCTGCGGCAGCGCCAACGCGGAGGATCTATTCCTCGATATCGTCAGCGGGCATCTGCAACACCGGTTCGTCACACACGCGGTACTGCTGGAGCATGGGTGTGAACGAACCCACAACGATGCTATCCGGCATGATTTATTGCAAAAGGGATTAGATCCGTCACGCTTTGACTGGGCCAGCGTGCAACTTGATGGCGGCCTTGATCGCGTGGCTAAAAAAGTTGCCGGCCAGTTCCGGGTCGCGCTTGATTCGCCTGTGGCGCGCCGAACCGGCGCTATTACCGATCTTAAGATTGGCCTTATGAGTCAAGGACCCGTGGACAAGGTTACGGCTCACGCGCTGGCACAGCTGGCAAGAGACCTGGTGACGTCAGGAGCACAGGTTATAGTGCCCCAGAGCGCCAGTATCGCTGACTCGACTACATTCACTGAACACCTGCTGGGGGAAGCTCAAAGTTGGTCGGCCAATCTCGACTACGGCACCCCCCCAACTGGCAGTGGGTTTTTCATTATGGCGACTCCGACAACCAGCCTGACGGAGATTTTGACCGGGCTTGGGGGAACTGGAGTAGAGATCATTTTAATGTATACCAGCGGTCTACCCGTTACATCCCATCCCTTGGTTCCTGTGTTGCAGTTCAGCGATCAAAATGCGGCCAGCGAAAAGTTCCAAGACGATCTGGATTTTGTTCTGACTCAAGACTCTGGTGATTCACCCAGCGACTTCTTGATGACTCAAATCGAAAATATGCTGACACAGCAATACTCACCGAAGTTGCACCAACGCGGGTACAGCAATTTTCAGGTAACCAGGGGAACCGTTGGTCTTTCCCTTTAATGCATTGGGATGTGTAAGCCTGCCTTTTCCACCTGGCCGATCAGCGTGAGTTCAAAGTTCTATGTTGACTAGCGATCAAGTTTTGCACTACCACGAAAACGGTTACATCGTACCGGACTATCGCCTGCCCGATAAGGTTCTGGCTGATATTCGTAGCGGCCATGACCGCTTGGTATCGCGAAACCCCCAGTTTCGCAATTATTGCCCTAACCTCCTGGCTCACGACCTGCGCTTTCTGACTTATGCTCGTATCCCGGAAATTCTGGATATGGTTGAACAGATCCTGGGATCAGATTTTTCACTTTGGAATTCCAGCTTTTTTGCAAAACCGGCCTGTGACGGGCAGGCAACCCCCTGGCATCAGGACGGCGAGTATTGGCCCCTGCGCCCACTGGCCACTTGCACCGTGTGGATGGCAATCGATAAGGCAACGCTGGACAATGGGTGTCTCAGACTGATCCCAGACTCTCATAAGCAACAGATGTTGCGAGAACATCAGATCAACTCGAGCCCCGACCTGACTTTAAACCAGGAATTGATCGCAACAGAATTCTCCAAAGACGAAGCCGTCGATCTCACCCTTGAAGCAGGACAAATCTCTTTGCATGATATCTACCTGGTCCACGGTTCAGAAGAAAATAAATCACCGAATCCGAGGCGTGGGATGACTTTGCGATATATGCCAACAACTTCCGTTTTCGACCGTGATCTAGCTGCGCGCCAGGAAAAGGAGAAAAAACTGCTCGATCATACCCAACGGACGCTGTTTCTGATGCGTGGCACCGATATTTCCGGGCGAAACGACTTTCGTATTCGGCAATAAACAACTATTGTGAACCATCGTTTTCTTTTCCAGTTTGTGAACAGGTATTTCAGACAATGATCAAACCCAACCTAACCGGCGTGATTGTTCCTGCCACCACCCCTTTCAATGCAGACGGCGAGATCGATTATGCTGCGGTTCCACTGCAAATTGACTGGCTGATCAACAATGGCGTACATGGCATTGCGGTGGGGGGCAGTACCGGTGAAGGCCACACCCTGGGCCCAAACGAACACCTGCAGTTGGTAGAAACCACTGTAGCTGCTGCAGATGGGCGTGTGCCTGTGATCGCCGGCATCATTACCGACTCGACCCGTGAAGCAATCAGACGCGGTCGGCTGGTCAAAGACTCTGGCGTGGTAGCACTTCAGGTCACACCGGTTCATTATCTTTTCAAACCCACTGAAGAGGCCACGATTGAACATTTTCGATCTGTCACACAAGAAACCCAAATGCCCGTCATCATTTATAACGTGGTCCCCTGGAGCTACATCGAGCCGGAACTTCTTTGCCGGTTGATGCAAGAGGTGCCGGGCGTAATCGGCGTTAAACAAAGCGCAGGCGACATGAAACTTTTTGCTGACCTGATGATCATGGCAAACCCGGGTGATCTCATTTTCAGCGCCGTTGATGCGCTACTTTATTCTTGTTACGCGCTTGGCGCACATGGTGCAATTGCAGCAATCCTGGCAGCGGCCCCCGGGCCCAGCGTTGCGCTTTGGCAAGCCACAGTTGCGCGAGAATCCGATAAGGCTCTTGATCTACATCAACGATTGCTTCGGCTGTGGAACGCGATCAATGGTGATAACCTGCCAGCCTGCACTAAATATGCTCAAACTCTTCAGCAAATACCCGCAGGTCTGCCGCGAAAACCGATGACGGTACCCCAGCCATCCCAGCAAGCGGCGATTCGGTCAGCACTTGAAGAATTACATCTGATTTGATTTTGCTGCTACGGCGAACTAGATAACAGCATCGGTGGAAGCAAGATGTCCTTAGCGAGTCGGAGCCCACAACTAGAGTTAGACGATCGTTAGGCAGTCGCCTTATCTTGCCTGACCATTGCTCACCAGAATGCGAATGTCAGCCATCGCCCGCATCAACGGTATGACCACAAGCTTCGATTACGACTTCGACCAGGTTTTTCTGCTGGGAGCAGCCCCTCCGGGCGCTGTCCAGTCGCTAGCATGATGTGATGAAAGCAGAGAGTTTCCGGATTGGCACAGGTGCGGGATTTTCTGCCGACCGCCTGGACCCCGCTGTCGACCTGGCTAGAAGGGGCGACCTCGATGCCATCGTATTTGAGTGTCTCGGTGAGCGAACTCTTGCCTCGGGACTTCTCGAGAAACGATCTGACCCCGCTCTGGGTTACAACAGGCTTCTGGAAACCCGTATGCGGGCTGTCCTGCCTTTGTGCCGCGCAGGCAACACCTGCCTCATCACAAACATGGGCGCTGCAAACCCTCTGGCTGCAGGCAAAGCGGTAGTCGACATAGCGCGGGAACTCGGCTTGCCGGGAATGCGGGTGGCCGTTGTTACAGGAGATGACGCCACACATCTACTGGGTAAAGATACCCACCTGATCGAGCCCAACTGCGCTCTTCAAGACTTCGAGCACCGCATGATTGGTGCCAATGCCTATCTCGGTACCGAGGGAATTGTGGCGGCTCTGAAACAAAAGGCCAACGTTGTGATCACAGGACGCGTAGCCGACCCATCTCTTTTTCTCGCCCCCCTCCAGCACTTTTTTCAGTGGGAATATGACGACTGGGCACGCGCAGGGGCAGGCACGATGATAGGCCATGTGATGGAGTGCGCCGCTCAGGTCACTGGTGGCTACTTTGCTGATCCCGGCTACAAAAACGTTGAAGATATTGCGTTTGTCGGGTTTCCTATTGCCGAGGTCCAGCATAATGGCACCGCGGTCATCACCAAACTGCCAGGGACTGGAGGCTGTGTCGACCCACGCACTGTGAAGGAGCAATTGCTCTACGAGATCCATGACCCTGCGCAATATCTTACGCCAGACGTCACTGCTGACTTTTCCTGGGCCCGTGTAGATTCAACTGGCAAAGATCGTGTTTCAATCTCGGGGGCACGTGGCCGTGAACGACCGCAGGAACTTAAAGTCACCGTTGCATTTGCTGGCGGTTTCGTTGGAGAAGCCGAGATCTCCTATGCCGGCCCTGGGGCTCAGCGGCGGGCCAGCCTGGCGGGCGAGATCATAGCTGAGCGCCTGCGCCAGGTCCACGGTGTGCAGACCGCGCCACGACTTGATCTGATTGGCGTGTCATCTGTGCACGGTACTGCAGGTCAAACCATGACGGATTCTGAGGATGTTCGCTTGCGCTGCGCCATGCGAACGTCGGCTCGCGAAGAAGCTGAAACCCTGCTGTGGGAGGTCGAGTCCCTGCTCTGTTGCGGCCCAGCCGGTGGGGGAGGATACCGCGGCTACATTCGACCCAGCATCTTGACCTACTCTACCTTGGTCGATCGCAGTCGAATCTCGCCCATATTGGACGTGTTCGACGTATGACACATCGGGCCACACTTAGGAAGATCGCTCATGCCCGGGCAGGCGACAAGGGCAACCGGTCGAATGTATCGGTATTCGCTTACGACCCTAAACACTATCCCGTTTTAGTTGACCAGATCACGCCCGAGCGGCTGCAGCAGACTTTTGGGGCTTTATTTACAGGCCAGATCCAGCGTTATCTTCTGCCCCAGCTACATGGGCTCAACCTGGTGCTTGACGAAGCCCTGGAAGGCGGGGTGAATGAATCGCTTAATCTGGACAGCCACGGAAAATCCTGGAGCTTTCTCATCCTTGGGCTTGAGGTCGATCTCCCTTGAATCGGCGTGCGTAACGAGTCAGGTTGATGGCTTTGATGCGAGCGCCTGGCCGCGCAGCAGGTGCAGCGGGTGAATTCTTCTGATCGGCTTGCACAGATACCGTATTCACGGTCAAATAGGTTCGATGGCAACACAAAATTTTACCAAGGAGAGATAGATCATGCGTCTTGAGAACAAAATTGCCCTCGTCACCGCAGCAGCGTCAGGCATGGGCAAAGCCGGAGTGATTCGATTTGCTGAAGAAGGTGCAAAAATCGTTGCCGTGGACATCGACCAGAAAGCTCTCGACTCGGTTGTTAAGGAGATCACACAGGCCGGGCATGAAGCGATCGGGCTGTGTGCAGACTTATCCGATGATCAGGAGTGCACCCGCATTATCACCCAGGCCGTGGCGCAATTTGGCGGCATCGATTTACTCTGGAACCACGTGGGGCACCCTGGATTTTCTCGAGTCGAGGACATCGAGCCCGAAGATTACGCGATCACAATGGACCTGAACATTCGATCGGTCTTTATGACCACGGGGGCAGCGATCCCGCAGATGCGTGCCCGTGGCGGGGGCAGCATACTTTTCACCTCCTCTATTGCCGGCCTCATTGGATCCCCATTCAGTCCGCTCTACTCAGCGGCAAAGTGGGGCGTCAATGGTTTCATGGCGTCTCTCGCGGGGCGCCTCGCAGCAGACAATATTCGTGTCAACAGCGTCTGTCCCGGCGTTATCGATACCCCAATGATGAAAATATTTATGGCTCGACCCGATCAGGAAACCGATGGCGAGGCCAACCTTGCGATGATGAAATCGATGATTCCTCTTCAGCGTGTCGGCAGACCAGAAGAAGTGGCGAACACTGCTCTCTTCTTGCTTTCAGATGAAGCGTCATACATCACGGGGGTTGCCCTACCCATCGATGGCGGGTTTGTATCGAAGTGATATGAAAGTACTTCGATACGCGCAATCTCTTACCACACGCTACAGCAATGCTTATTAGTCAGGAAAACCTCCGAGCGGTTGCCGTTGAGATCCTGTTGGCTGCTGGCAGCTCTGGCGATGAACCCAAAATCGTCGCTGATAACCTGGTCCAGGCTAATCTCGCGGGACATGATAGTCACGGCATCGGAATGCTTCCGCGTTATGTTGCATGCGTGAAAACCGCTGAGCTGATTCCTAACCAACATGCTGAAGTTGTCATTGACGAGGGCCCTATTATTACTGTTGATGGCCGGTCAGGATATGGACAAGTGATCGGACAAGAAGCTATGGATATCGGAATCGAACGTGCGCGATCGCTGGGCGTGTGCACTCTCACCATTCGGCATTCTTTTCACCTGGGGCGTATCGGCGCGTGGGGAGAACGTTGCGCACAAGCCGGCTTAGTGTCGATCCACCACGTCAACGCGATCGGGCACACAGGAATCGTAGCGCCTTACCGTGGCTCTGATGCGCGCTACTCAACCAATCCTTACTGTTGCGCCATACCAGACGCTCGTGCAGCAGGACCTTTAGTGCTCGATATGGCCACTACCGTTATGGCTCATGGAAAGGTACGAGTCGCAAGGAACAAAGGAGAAACACTGCCCGAGGGCGTATTGCTGGATGGCCACGGGCGCCCGACAACGGACCCCGAGGCCTTGTTTTCAGATCCTGCCGGCGCCCTGCGCCCGGTTGGAACCTATAAGGGCTATGGGCTTGCCCTGGTTAACGAGCTGCTCGCCGGAATTCTGAGTGGCGGCGGCACCTGCCGACCCGAGACTGACCACCACAACGATACGATTCTGAACAATATGTTCTCGGTCATCCTCGACCCCAACCGATTTGTCGAACCGGAGTTTTTTAAGTCCGAGCTCGATTCCACCGTGACACATGTCACCTCGTCTTTGCCAATGAATCCTGCAGAGCCCGTACTGATACCAGGGGACCCTGAACGGGAAAACATGGCTCAACGCCAAGCGGAGGGTATTCCGATTGATGAGAACAGCTGGCAACTGGTTGTCGATACAGCAGCATCGGTCGGACTGGACAGTCAGAAGATTTGTGCCCTCGCCCAGAGTATGACCTGACCTGCGCTATTCTCGTAGCATCAACCCGACTAGACTATCTTCGACCCCGAATTATCAACGACGAGACATCATCGCCCCATGATAGAACTTCATAATCAGGCCCTTGAGCAACTTCGCCGCGGACAGCTCGCGATCGGCGTTGGCCTGCGCCAGGCAAGAACCGTCGATACTGCCAAGGCCATGCGTACTGCCGGCTTTGACTGGCTGTTCATAGACATGGAGCACAATTCCATGGATATCGACACGGCGGTGCAGATCTGTGTCGCAGCCCAGGATGCCGGTATCGCTCCGATCGTCCGGGTACCGGGACCCGAACCCTATCACGCTACGCGGGTGCTGGATGGCGGAGCCCAGGGCGTGGTGGTCCCCCACGTGGACGACCCGCAGACCGCAGCGCAGATTGCCTCCAATTGCCGCTATCCCCCGATTGGGCATCGATCCATCACCGGTGCTCTGCCACATCTTGGTTTTGAGACTCACCCACTCAAAGACACCACCGAAACGATCAATCGTGAAACCCTGATCGTCGTCATGCTGGAATCTCCCCGGGCAATCGAGAACGCCCAGGCCATTGCCGCAATCAGCGGGATCGACGCACTACTCATCGGCACCAACGATCTTTCGCTTGAGATGGGCATCCCCGGCGAACTGGGACACCCGGATATCGTAGCGGCTTATCAAAGCGTCGTTGGTGCTTGTAATGATCACGGAAAATACGCCGGCATGGGCGGTGTCTACGAACCGGAATTGATGAAGAAATATGTTGCAATAGGTGCGCGGTTAATCCTCGCCGGCAACGATATTACTTTTCTTATGCAAAGCGCCCGCCGGCAAGCCGCAACCGTTCGAGAAATGCTGGGTTGAACGGACTCACCCAACTTGCAAAACCGATTCTGGCATGATTGAGCTCTACACCTGGTCGACCCCAAATGGGCGAAAAATATCTATCGCTCTGGAAGAGCTCGGGTGGGATTACACAGTGTATCCGGTGGATATCACACAAGGTGAGCAACGGAATCCCGCATTTATAGCGCTGTCGCCCAACAACAAGATTCCAGCAATTGTCGACACAGAAAGCGGACAATCGCTGATGGAATCAGGCGCCATCCTGCTTTATCTGGCTAAAAAGTCGGGTCAATTGATTCCTGCGGAAACATCGCGCTACTGGGAAACTATTGAATGGTTGATGTGGCAGATGGCTGGACCCGGGCCGATGTTGGGGCAAATTCACCACTTCACGAAATTCAATCCGGGGAAAAGCCCCTATGCACAAGATCGATACTTGACCGAAGGGCATCGACTCTACAGCGTCCTCGACAAGAAACTGCAAGACCGCGAATTTGTGGTTGGCGAGTATTCGATCGCAGATATTGCTCTTTGGCCCTGGATATCACGATTCGAGTGGCAAACAATCGATATTACTCAATACCCGAATGTGACCCGATGGTACCTGTCGATTGCTTCGCGACCTGCGGTGCAGCGCGGCTATCATGTGCCCAGGAGAGTCAACGACATTCCGCTGCCAGGTTCCCCACAGTGATCCACAAGGTTTCGACGTATCACCCAACCCGTTCATTTTCGCCATGAAGATCACAGCCATTCAGACGCTCCGGCTCGATGAATTTTCCAACATTCTGTGGGTCACAGTCCACACCGATGAAGGCATCAGCGGCCTCGGCGAAACCTTTTTCGGGGCCAAGGCGGTGGAAGCCTTCATCCACGAGACCGCCGCTCCAAAATTAATTGGACGAGACCCGCTACAGATCGAACGAATTGCCCTGGATCTTATGCCATACGTGGGCTTTTCGGGTACTGGTGTAGAAACCCGCGGACGTTCGGCAGTCGATGTTGCCCTTTGGGATCTTTTCGGAAAAGCCGTTGGGCAACCTGTGTTTCAGTTGCTCGGGGGCTTAGCTCGGGACAAGGTCCGCACCTACAACACTTGTGCCGGTTATCGATATGTACGAAATCGCCCGGACTGGGACACATCTGACTGGGGCCTTGACGGTTCTCCTGAAGGGCCTTACGAGGATCTTGACGCTTTCATTAACAGGGCTGATGAACTGGCCCTCAGTTTGATCGAACAAGGCATTACTGGAATGAAAATCTGGCCATTCGACCACGCAGCCAAAAGCAGCGATGGCTACTACATTTCAAACGAATCGCTGGACCGATGTCTCGATCCCTTTAGAAAGATCCGTCAAGCAGTAGGCGAGCAGATGGATATCATGGTCGAGCTCCATTCCCTTTGGCGGCTTCCGGCCGCGCTGCAGATCGCCCAGGCACTCGAACCATTCAACCCCTACTGGTACGAAGATCCTGTTCGAATGGACAGTCTTCCAGCGCTGGCGCGTTTCGCTAAAGCCACACGGGTGCCCGTTTGCGCCAGCGAAACAATTGCAGGGCGATCGGGTTACCGCGACTTGATTGAAAGCGGTGCGCCCGCCATCCTGATGCCAGACATCGTCTGGTGCGGTGGACTGACTGAAGCGAAGAAAATCGCGTCCCTCGGTGAAACCTATCATCTCCCAGTTGCGCCGCATGACTGCACCGGGCCGGTGGCATTCATGGCTGCGGTGCATCTGTCGATGAATATAACAAACGCTTTGATCCAGGAATCAGTCCGAGCGTTCTACGACGGCTGGTATAAGGAGTTGGTCACCGTCATACCCACAATCGAGAATGGCTGGATTCTGCCACCCTCTGGTCCGGGCCTTGGCACTGAACTTCTGCCCGGACTTGAAGACCGGCCAGATGCCACCTCCATCATCACAGACCGGCCCTGATTCGCCCGTCGAACCCGGGGAGTTTTCGTCTGTCAGCCAACCGGGAGTAGTCATCACCGTCGGTCACGTCAAAAGAACCCAAGCTTGGCGCACTAAACTCCCTCAAGCCCAATAAAGGATGCAAACTGTGAAAGATTCTCTGGACCCTGTTTTGTTTACGCCGATTCAACTGCGCCAACTGAAAATCCAGAACCGGGTGATGGTTTCGCCGATGTGCCAATACTCAGCAACCGAGGGCTCTCCTGGGCCCTGGCATCATATGCATCTTGGGCAATTCGCAGCATCCGGAGTCGGATTATTGTGTATTGAAATGACCAACATAGAAGCCGCCGGCCGAATCACTCCCTACTGCATGGGGCTTTACAGCGACGACAATGAATCTGCCCTGCGGCAGGTAGTTAATTTTTGCAAAGACGTTGCTGACACTCCGATCGCCCTGCAACTTGCCCACGCTGGGCGCAAAGCGTCTTCTGCCCGCCCGTGGGAAGGGAGGAAGTCGATTCTACCCAGCGACGGCGGCTGGGAAGTCGTTGCCCCATCAGCCATTGCACTACAGGACGACACCCCTGTGCCACGAGAATTGGGTTCGACAGAAATTGCCGACCTGGTGAACAAATTTGCCGATGCCGCCCGCCGCGCGGAACGAATTGGTATTGACGCACTCGAGTTGCACGCAGCCCATGGCTACCTGCTGCACCAATTCCTCTCCCCTATCAGCAATCGAAGAACCGACAACTATGGAGGCTCTTTGGACAATCGTATGCGTTTCGCTCTTGAGGTATTCGAGGCGACACGTGCCGCCTGGCCTGCGACAAAGCCACTGGGCATCCGCCTATCGGCTACCGACTGGATTGACGGCGGATGGGATATCGACCAATCGATTGCCCTTTGCAAGCTGCTGAAGCAGTCAGGTTGCGACTGGATCGACGTGTCCAGCGGAGGTCTCGCCCCAGATCAAGTAGTGCCGGTCGGGCCTGGATTTCAGGTCCCCTTGTCTGAGCGGATCCGACAGGAAACGGGCATGACCACGATCGCGGTTGGATTGATCACTGAACCCCGTCAGGCAGAAACTATCTTGTTCGAAGGCAAAGCCGACATGGTGGCTCTGGGGCGAGGCATGTTATACAACCCGCGCTGGGTCTGGCACGCCGCGGACGAACTCGGAGCGCAAATTAAGTATCCACTACAATACCAGCGTTGCCGGCCTTCCCAACATAACGATGTCTTCGGCGAACGCGATGGAATATCTACGCGCTGATCCGGCGCTTTACTGCCGGGTCAGGTGATTGCCGCTGCTAACGCGGCAGTGGCAGTGTTGTCTTGTAGCAGACCTGCTTCAACGAAAAGCTTGATTTGATACTTGCGATTCCTTTAATTCGAGTCAGATGCTGTAACAAGAAATGTTCATAAGCTTCAAGATCTGGCACCACGACTCTCAGTAAATAATCAAATTCTCCTGTCATCAAATAACATTCCATCACCTCCGGTCGCTCAGCGACCGCTTTCTCAAATACCTCTAACGCCTTCTCGATTTGCTTTTCCAGCGTCACGGTGGCGAACACGTTGATTGGGAGTCCCACAGACTTTGCACTGACCAGCGCCACATACTGTTGAATCACACCCGCATCCTCCAAGGCTCTGACTCTGCGCCAACAAGGCGATGGAGAAAGGCCGACACGCTGGGCGAGATCCGAATTTGATATCCGCGCTTGTTCTTGGAGAATCTCCAAGATTCCAAGATCTTTCTTGTCCCATTCGCGTTCTAGCATAATTGTCCAGAAAATTGATATTTTATGATCAAATATTTCGTTATTACTAATTTTACTACATAAATTAGAAACCTATTTCCAGCCCGAAGCAATAATATAGTGAGATGAAGTGCCGTCTTGTTCATTGTCCTTAAGCCTGACTCATGCCCAACATTCACTTCGACCCCAAGGATGAAGTGCCACTTTTGCGGACAACCCAGGACCGATTGGTTTTTCTTCAGGCGTTGGAACGCAAGATTCTGTGGCTGTCGACCTGGATCATCCACCACGCCAATCATCTCCGGGCAAACGATGGTCAACTGAAAGTCGGCGGCCACCAGGCTTCTTGCGCTTCAATGGTTACCCTTATGACTGCGCTTTATTTTTCTGCACTTCGCCGTGAAGACCGAGTTGCGGTAAAGCCCCATGGTAGCCCCGTTTTCCATGCTATCCAGTATGTTCTTGGCAAACAAAGCCAACAACATCTGGAACGATTTCGGACCCTTGGTGGCGCTCAAGCTTATCCATCACGAACCAAGGATACGGACGATGTGGATTTTTCTACTGGATCTGTGGGCCTCGGCGTGGCAATGACCAGCTTCGCGTCATTGATTCAAACATATATCGAAACTCACAACTGGAAAATAGCAAAGGGCCGAATGGTGGCCGTAGTAGGAGACGCCGAACTCGACGAAGGCAACATCTACGAAGCGCTGCTTGAGGGCTGGAAGCACGATCTCGAGAGTGTCTGGTGGGTGATCGACTACAACCGGCAAAGCCTGGATTCTATAATTTCTGACCGACTGCTGAATCGTTTCAGCCGCCTCTTTATCAGTATGGGATGGAAGGTCACGACCATAAAGTATGGGAAACGACTTCGAGAAGCGTTCGATAGGAAGGGTGGTGAGGCTTTACGACAATGGATCGATGCCTGCCCCAACTCGAAATATTCAGCGCTTGTCTATAAGGGTGTCACAGCATGGCGACAACCGCTACTTGATGACATTGGCGCAAGGCCCGGTGCGGCATCGCTGATTGGTGATTACAACGACTCGGAACTTTTTTCCTTGATGACCAATCTTGGCGGGCACTGTATGGAGACCGTGCTGGAGGCATTCGAGGCAGTTGAGGATGAACAGCCCACCTGTTTTTTTGCCTATACCATCAAGGGCTACGGGCTACCCCTCGCGGGCCACAAAGACAACCATTCGGGGCTGCTGAATTCTGAAGAAATTCAGACTCTTAAGCAGGCGCATCACATCCCGGATGGCCAGGAATGGGCGCCGCTTGCCGGAATCGACATCCCGACTGACGAGTTGCAAACATTCATTCAGGATGTTTCCCTAAAGTTGGCTGGGCCGCGACGACACCGGTCGAACGAGGTCACCGTTCTCGATCGACTTGATCTCCCAACAGCTGAGCACCTGTCGACACAGGCAGCCTTTGGACGACTTCTGAACAGCATTGCCAGAACCAGCAACGGCCTTGCTGATCGAATCGTCACGGTATCACCGGATGTCACGATATCGACCAACCTCAGCGGCTGGGTCAATCGACGGGGACTGTTTCACCCCAAGGCCCAGAAAGATCCTTTTCCACTACAGGATATCGGTTCTCTGCACCGCTGGCCTCCATCCCCGAAGGGCCAACATATCGAACTTGGTATTGCCGAGAACAATCTTTTTTTACTACTCGCTGCAGCTGGGCTCTCCCACTCCCTCTTCGGGCAACGCCTCTTTCCGATTGGCACGATTTACGATCCCTTTATCGAGCGAGGCCTCGACGCACTGAACTATGCCTGTTATCAGGACGCCCGATTCATTCTGGTGGCCACACCATCCGGAATTTCGTTATCACCGGAAGGTGGCGCCCATCAGTCGATTGGGACCCCCCTCATTGGCATGTCAAAACCCGGATTAAGCTCTTTCGAGCCCACTTATGCCGACGAGTTGGCTGCGATTCTGTGCTGGAGCTTCGAACATCTTCAACGCGAGGATGACGGCGAGCCGAATCAAGATCTCCTCAATGATCAAAGCGGCGGCTCTGTTTATCTGCGCCTGACCACTCGCCGTATTACACAATTGCAACGTCAGATCGATCCCGACCTCCGGACGGCTGTCATTGAAGGTGGCTACTGGCTGCGGGCGCCGGACCCAGACTCGACGCTCGCGATAGCCTATACCGGTGCAGTAGGCCCAGAAGCATTGAGCGCATACACAAAGATCGCCGAACAGAATCCGGGAGTTGGTTTACTTGCGGTCACGTCGCCTGATCGCCTTTATCGCGCTTGGCTTGCTGCGCAACGCCAGCGTCAAGCGGGTAACAGCAGCACGGCAGCGCCAGTGGAACGCCTCCTTTCACCGCTCAGGGATTCGGGCCGAATCGTGACGGTCGTTGATGGTCATCCTTCCATCTTGAGTTGGCTTGGCGCAGTCCATGGCCATCCAGTGCGGCCGCTCGGCGTTGAACGATATGGCGAATCAGGCACTCTGTCCGAGCTATACAAGGCATATCATTTAGATTCTGAATCGATCATTGCAGCCTGTGCCGAGATACCTTAGTCGGCGGTAATCCACTGACAACCGCGAGCATCAACGATAAACAGCTACGCCTGCGGCGTTACAGACGACGCGACTCGAGGGAGTAACACAAGTGATCGCGGCTGCCGTGCCAGTGACAGAGTTCTCGATCGATCCATTAATATCTACGCATATTGAAATTCGACGGAGATCCACTACCCGTTATTCTAAAAGCAACACTTCACACCCAAGTGCCTGTCGAAGACTGGAATCTACGGATAGAACTTGCGACTGCCTATCGTCTGGCCGACCGCTTTGGCTGGTGTGAATTAATCTATGGTCACCTGACCACAGAGACACCAGGAAAGAGGACCCCTTACACCACTTCACCACTTCACTACTTCACCTCTTTACCCTGACTGGCGGGCTTGCGCGCCGTTGCCTGGTTTTGCGCATCGCCAGGTCAACGCATGATAAACGGGTTGGGCACCTCTTCTGAAGTAGACAACCAGACGGTCTTCGTTTGCATATATTCCCGAATTGCCTCCTGCCCGTTCTCTCGTCCCAAACCGGACTGCTTGTACCCTCCGAACGGCGCCATGTAACTCACCGCACGATACATATTGACCCAGACTGTTCCAGCTTGCAGTTTTTTCGGCAGTTCGATCGCCCGTCGAATACTCTGTGTCCAAATACCAGCAGCAAGGCCAAATACCACGTCGTTGCCAATCACAATAGCCTCTTCTTCGTCCTTGAAGGGAATTACGGAAAGCACCGGGCCGAAAACTTCCTCCTGTGCGATCCGCATACTATTGTCGACGTTGGTATAAATTGTCGGCTCCACAAACCAGCCTTCGCCACATTCAGGGCGCGTCGCTTTATCGCCGCCAAGAACACAATCGACCCCCTCATCATGGGCGATTTGCAGATAGCTCAATACCTTTTCGTACTGTGGATAGGTCGTGACTGGCCCGACCTGTGTATCTTTCGACATCGGATCACCCATTCTTGCCGTCTTGGCCAAGGCGATTAATTTTTCTACAACTTCATCGTGTATCGATTCCTGGACCAAAAGCCTGGATCCAGCGATACAGGTCTGCCCCGTGGCAGCAAAAATTCCCGATATAGCCCCCTTAACCGCATTATCGATGTTGCAGTCATCAAAAATGATGTTTGGAGATTTACCACCTAACTCCAGACTCACTTTCTTTAATGACTGAGCCGCGCGCGAGTACACATGCCGACCGCTCGCGGAACCGCCGGTAAATGCAACCTTGGCCACATCCGGGTGGGTAATCAAGGCTTCGCCAACTTCTTTCCCGTATCCTGTGACCACGTTGACCACGCCTTTGGGGAATCCGGCCGCCTCAACTAGTTTTACGTACTCTAGAGCTGATGCCGAGGTGAATTCGGAGGGCTTAATGATGATCGTATTGCCTGCCGCCAAGGCCGGCGCCAACTTATAACTTACCAATAGAAGTGGCGAGTTCCACGGAATAATCGCGACACACACACCAAGAGGCTCATGCCGGGTATAGGCAAAGATTTCCGGTTTATCTATTGGAAAAATCGAACCCTCAATCTTGTCTGCCAATCCCCCGAAGTAGTAATACCATTGCGGCGCGTAACGCATCTGCATGTGCATTTCAGCGTATAACTTACCGTTGTCCTGCACCTCGACTTTTGCCAGAGCTTCTGCATTCTCGGCTATTAGATCGCCTAATTTTCGAAGAAGATGTCCGCGCGCGGTTGGCGTCATATCGCGCCACTCGGGGTTATGAAATGCCTTTTTCGCAGCCTCAACTGCTCGGTTGGCGTCGTCCTCCCCACCTCTGCCGACCAGCATCCATGGTTTACCGGTGTATGGATTGTGCGACTCGAAATAATCCCCGGTCAGTGGTTCCACCCACTCTCCGCCCAAATACATCTTTGATTTTGAAAGTTCAGCCATCTCGATTATCTCCTTTTCAATTTATACACCCTTTGGGCAGTTCACCTCATACAGTACCTAATAATTCAGCCGCACGATCTAATGCAATCTCGATGTTCTCTACGCTGTTGGCATATGAGAATCTGATGTAGCCTTCTCCGAGAGCGCCAAAGCTCGTGCCTGCAACAGTTGCGACACCCACTTCTTCGAGCAAACGATCCTGTAGAACCCGGGCGGTCAATCCTGTCTTGCGGATGTTCGGGAAAACATAGAATGCGCCAATTGGTGTACGACAACTCACACCGGGAAGACTGTTTAACCCCGCCACAATCACCCGCCGCCTTTCGTCGAACGCCGACACCATCCCATCAACCGCATCCTGCGGTCCTTCTAAGGCAGCGATCCCGGCATACTGAGCGGCCGAATTCACACAAGAGTGGCAATTGACCGCCAAACGAGTCGCGCCTTCTACCAGCGCTTCAGGCCAGACCGCATAGCCCATCCGCCATCCGGTCATTGCATAAGTCTTACTCCAGCCATCGAGCAGAATGAGCCTATCATCGAGTTCAGGATACGACAGGAGTGATACGTGCTCCCGGTCGTCGTACGTAATTCGTGAATAGATCTCGTCACTCAATATTGCAACGTTTGGATGCTTCTGCGTGAGGCCTGATACCAGCCGATCCATCTCAGTTCTGGGCACAGCCCCGCCGGTTGGATTGGCGGGAGAATTCAGAATCAATAACCGGGTGTTCTCGGTAATCTGGCTCAAGATTGTGTCGGCGTCGAAAGAAAAATCGTTCTCTTCCAGCAGGCGTATGGGTACGGCCTTTGCGCCGGTGAACTCGATGACCGACTGGTAGATAGGGAATCCAGGGTTGGGGTACAGGATTTCTGCACCCGGCTCACCGAACATCAGGATTGCGAAAAACATCGTTACCTTTCCGCCTGGGACAATCACAATACGATCGGCAGAAACCTTGGCTCCCCGACGTTTCGCAAGATCCTGTGCTACCGATTCGCGCAACTGTGGAATACCCGGAGAAGGGGTGTAGCCATGGTGACCGTCATGAAGTGCTTTGACCGCCGCCTCCACAATGTGCTCCGGGGTTTTGAAATCGGGCTGGCCGATCCCAAGATTAATGATGTCCTGTCCCCCGCGTGCCAATACATCGGCCCGAGCCAGAACATCGAATGCCGTTTCGGTACCCAGCCGGCTCATTTTTTCTGCGAGTCGCAGCATGTTGCGCAGGCCTATTTCTTAATGAGAAAAGGCGACCATCATACCGGACACTGAACCTGGTGTGGCCGATCGCTGTTGACTGCGCCTGAATCGGGCACGCCGCGACGTTGGCGATATCGCTCGTTCGGCTACTTCCGGCAAATTCTAATGGCTATAATTCGCCCTTCCTCATGCCCAAGAGCACCCATCAGCGCTGTCAATGCCGACAGAGTCACCTCCTCCCACTGAACCTCGGGATTTTTTGTTGCGGGCCATTGAGCAACATGACTACCCAGTCGTTCGAGGTTGCGTTTCAGCGCTGTATGTTATTTTTCAAAACTTGCTCGGGAGCCATTAAATACTTGAAGGCCTGAAACTTATTCAATCAAAGCTGTTCCAACCGGATACGACACCAGCAACGGTTAACGCCCACAAACTACGGCCGAGTTGGACAACTGGCACCGCGATAACCCTGCCGGCAAGCACCACGGTCATACCACAGGGAAAAAGGCAGTACCTGCGATTGCTCTGGAGCGGCTATGATTTGTAAATCCTGACAGGAGAAAAGAAATGTCATACCTGAGAATTAGTGCCAACGACGGTCTGTACTATGAGCATGATGCGCCATCGGACACCGATGCCCCCACTTTTGTTTTCGTCAATCCGGTCACCGGAACCGCCCAACAATGGCAGCAAGACGTTGGTCCAGCACTCCGTGATGCCGGTTATGGCACTCTCGCTTATAACTTTCGTGGCCAACCCGACAGCCCCTTCTCACCCGGAACAGCACTTGACGACACACTAATCGCTGGGGACCTGCGCCTGATCACCGAAACCCTCGAGATCAAGCGACCGGTCTTGGTCGGACTGTCGATTGGCGGCCTTTTCGCTACCCAGTCACATCTCGCCGGGTTGGATATAGCTGGATTGGTCCTTATCAATACCTTGCGGCAGATCGGGCCGCGTATAGCGTGGATCAATGATGCGGTGGTCCGGGTCATGGAGGTCGGCGGCCCTCAGTTGATGGGCGACATCATGACACCGCTGCTTTGGGGGCCTGACTGGCTCGCTGCCAATCGACAGGCCTTTATCAAACCCGATACCGACTACCAGCCGCTGGATAAAAATTCTGGCACATACAATCTGTTGAAAAATATGGGTGCAGCCGATTGGAACGTCGATTACGAACGCATCACCTGTCCCGTCCTGGTGATTATGGGCTTGAATGATCGAGTATTTTTCGACGCCAACATTGTTGACAAACTGGTAGGAAGAATCCCGAACGTTCGCCGAGTCGATGTGGAAAATGCCGGCCATATGCTCCCGGCTGAAGCGCCACAACCACTGATCTTGGCCCTGCTGAACTTTGGTCAAAACCTATAGGTTTTAAACCCTGATTATTCACCTAGCCTCAACGGCTAACCCACTTGCCTGATCTGTCTATGCTCACTGGACTTCGACAATCGCTGTTTCGAACTGTGAACCAACGAGTATTCTATGGTTGGGTCATTCTTCCGGTTGCTGCACTCACCATGTTTGGTACCGGACCAGGTCAATCACATCTGATTGGCTTGTTTTTCGATCCGCTGTCGCAGGAGCTCGGGCTTTCCCGCACCGCCATTGCGGCAGCGTATGGTGCCGCCACCTTGGTCGCTGCCTTTTTGCTCCCCAAGCTCGGTAGCGTGATTGATCGGGTCGGTCCGGCACGATTACTATGGATACTTACGCTGGCACTCGGCCTCGCCTGCGTGTTGTTTAGTTTTGCATCCAGTTGGCTTGCCATCGCAATCGGTTTTGGCTGCTTGCGATTTCTCGGCCAAGGCTCCTTGATGCTGAGCTGCAACAACCTGGTCTCTCAATGGTTTAACCGCAAGCGCGGCTTTGCACTTGGCATAATGTCGCTGGGGTTCCCGATTTCGATGGCGGTGCACCCCCCTTTATGCCAATGGTTGATCGAGACCATCGGCTGGCGCGAGACCTGGATCTGGCTCGGAATCAGCACCTGGATTATTCTGTTGCCGCCGATCATTCTGTTGGCCTACAACAAACCAGAGCAGGTCGGTCTCACGCCAGACGGTGTCCCGCAGGCCAACGACTCCGGTAAATCTACTGTGATGACCGGGCTGACTCGAGGCGAAGCACTGCGATCGTCGACGTTCTATATCATTACAGCAAGCCTTTTTGCTCTATCGATGCTGGTGACCGCACTCCACGTAGAGAACAAAGGCATCTTGATGAAACATGGCCTGTCCGCACAAGACGCGACTTCCATGTTTACCATTACTGGCATTACAGCAGCGATCACGATGCCAATCATTGGTCGTATGCTTGATCGTTTTCGAACCGAGTGGATGCTCGCCGGCGGCCTCCTCGTTATGGCAGCGTCACTTGTGTCTGTCACGCTGGTGGGCAGTATGACGGGGGCCGTGATTTATGCCGTGATTTTTGGCCTGAATAACGCCGCCACCATGAACTATGTTGCATTTCTTTGGCCGAGGTATTTTGGGCGCAAACACCTGGGCAGCATCCAGGGAACGGGGCAAATGATCGTCATCGTCGGAGCGTCCCTGGGCCCACTCCCTCTGGCGATGGCTTTAGATACCTCCGGCACTTATGACTGGACTCTTCGGAGCCTGGCCCTTCTACCGATACTCTTAGCAGTCGTGGCCTTATTTCTGCGGGCGCCGTCAGCGCTGTCGCGACCGACGGCGACGGCGACTCACTCTGATCGCAAACCTTAGGCGGGCGGGTTTATGCTGCAGCACCCCGCCAGAATCGTGAGGAAGAAGAAGTGACAAAACCTGTGGTAGTAGTGACTCGAAGCTGGACAAAAGCCGTCC
>CAJWEF010000002.1 GCA_913031305.1 uncultured Acidiferrobacteraceae bacterium | reverse complement strand
TCGGTCGGCCACTGTCCGCGTCCTCCCGAATACGGATATCAAGCGGGATTCTGCCCAAGATCTCAACTCCGTATTCCTGGGCCATCTGCACCCCCCCACCTTCACCAAAAATGGCTTCTTCATGTCCGCACTCACTGCAGACATGGGTGCTCATGTTCTCAATCACTCCTAGCACCGGAATCTCCACTTTTTCAAACATTTTGAGGGCTTTTCGCGCATCGAGCAAAGCAATATCTTGGGGCGTCGTCACAACCGCCGCCCCCGAAACAGGCACCTTCTGGGCCAGGGTCAACTGGGTATCCCCCGTCCCTGGCGGCAGATCGATCACCAGGTAATCTAACTCTTTCCAACGAGTATCGTTTAGTAACTGCTCCAGTGCCTGGGTGACCATCGGGCCGCGCCAGATCATCGGCGTATCCTCTTCAATAAGGAACCCGATCGACATGGCTTGCAAATGGTAACTACTCATCGGTTCCAGACTCTTGCCGTCCGCGGATTTTGGCCGCCCGCTGACTCCCAACATGCGTGGCTGACTGGGGCCATAGATGTCCGCATCCAATATTCCGACATTGGCCCCTTCCGCAGACAGCGCTAATGCCAGGTTCGACGAGACAGTAGACTTTCCAACGCCCCCTTTACCGGATGCCACGGCAATGATATTGCGTACACCCTGAATAGGGGTCACGCCTTTTTGCACCTCGTGAGCGACGACCTTGGTTTCAATATTGATATTAATCTCGCATGATCCATCGACGGCCTGCGTGATCATTTTGCGGGCGACAGCATCGAGTTCCCCATGCCATCCGCGTGCCGGGTATCCCAGGGTCAGTTTGGCTTCCACCAAACTGCCGTCAACGGTTACCTCACTGACACTCTTTCCCTCCCCTAAACTGGTGCCGGTATGTGGATCACTAATGGCCTCCAGCAAATCGAATATGCTTTGTCTTGATATTTCAGTCATGTTGATCGGTCCAACGGTATGAAGAAAGCGCCGCTACTGCTTATGCTCGCGACCTTAAAAAGGCGATGATGCTACCACAGGCCGGTCTCCACAATGGCCCCCTTGGGATATACTTCGATAGTGCCCGTCGCTAGGGGCTCTTATAACCCCCGAACCTGCTACCGATTCCGAAACATTGCCTTAACCCGATTACGGGATTTTCCGAAAGATGACGCCCCAACCTCGAACTATTCTCGTAACCAGCGCCTTGCCCTACGCTAACGGCCCTATTCATCTGGGGCATCTGGTGGAGTATATCCAAACTGATATCTGGGCTCGTTTTCAACGCCTATGCGGACATCGGGCCTACTACGTCTGCGCCGAGGACACTCACGGCACTCCAATCATGCTAAAGGCCCGAAGCGAGGGCATAGAGCCAGAGGCGTTGATTGAGAAAATTGGCGAAGAACATCGGCAGGATTTCGCGGACTTCAGTATCGCGTTTGACAACTACTACACCACCCATTCGGACGAGAACCGTTACTTCGCTGAACATATTTTCAGCCAGCTACAGAGCAACGGCCACATCGTCCAACGCACTATCACCCAGGCCTACGACCCGGTGGAGGAAATGTTTCTTCCCGACCGGTTCATTAGAGGCACCTGTCCACGCTGCAGTGCGCAAGACCAGAACGGCGATAACTGTGAGGTGTGCGGGGCCACTTATACCCCAACTGAACTAAAAGATTCAGTTTCTGTCATTTCCGGCGCTGCACCCGTGACCAAGGATTCCGAGCATTACTTCGTTAAGCTTGCCGACTTTGACTTAATGCTTCGCGGCTGGACAGGCTCCGGTCGGTTGCAGACCGAAGTCAAAAACAAGTTGAGTGAATGGTTTGAGACCGGCCTGCAGGATTGGGATGTCTCCCGCGATGCACCCTATTTTGGTTTTGAGATTCCCGGGGCGAGCGGAAAATATTTTTATGTATGGCTCGACGCGCCGATAGGCTATATGGCTAGTTTTCGCAATCTGTGCGATCGCTCGGATCTTGACTTCGATGCCTTCTGGAGCCCGGATGCAACAACTGAGTTGTACCATTTTGTGGGCAAAGATATTCTTTACTTCCACACCTTGTTCTGGCCCGCGATGCTTCACGGCAGCGGCTTTCGCACCCCGACGGCCGTATTTACCCATGGGTTCTTAACAATAAACGGTCAGAAGATGTCCAAGTCACGAGGCACCTTCATCACCGCCCGAGCCTATCTCGACCACTTGGACCCTGATTATCTGCGTTACTACTTTGCCGCCAAGTTGAATAACCGAGTTGAGGATATCGATTTTAACGTCGATGACTTCGTCACCCGGGTCAATTCGGATCTTGTAGGGAAAGTCGTCAATATCGCCAGCCGTTGTGCGGGGTTTATTGAAAAACGTTTCCAGGGAAGCTTGTCTACCCAGTTACCCGATCCGGCGCTGTTCAAGCACTTTGTTGATGCCAATCAATCTATCAGCGAGGCCTACGAAGGTCGCGAATTCAGTCGCGCGATGCGTGAAATCATGACCCTCGCTGATCGGGCCAACCAGTACATCAACGACTGCCAACCCTGGGTCATCGCCCGCGAACCCGGCCAGGATGACCAACTGCAGGGAATCTGCACCCAAGGACTGAATCTGTTCCGGATTCTGATGATCTGGCTCGCGCCAGTTGTGCCTGGGCTTGCCAGGCGCACACAAGAGTTTCTGTGCTGCAATATTGCAGACCCGGGGAACCTCAACGACTTGGCCCAGCCACTGGCCGGCCACAAGATTGGACCATTCCACCACCTCCTCAATCGGATCGAACCCAAGGATGCACAACAAATGATGGAGAAACCTCTCATACTTGAGCAACAGAGTGCCTCTGACTCACCCGGAGCGCATCTGGCCGCTGAGCCGATCTCCAAAGAAATCACCATTGATGATTTCTCCAAGGTCGACCTACGAGTGGCCCGGGTCCAAGATGCCCAACGGGTAGAAGGAGCCGACCGTCTCTTGCAACTCACTCTCGATCTAGGCGGTGAAATCCGGCAGGTGTTCGCAGGCATTAAGGCCGCCTATGACCCGGAAGCACTGGTGGGTCGACATGTTGTTGTGGTCGCTAATCTGGCGCCGCGGAAAATGCGTTTTGGAGTATCGGCCGGCATGATTCTTGCCGGTTCGGGCAGCGATGACGCTGGCGGAATCTTTCTTCTCGCCCCTGATGATGGCGCAGAGCCAGGTATGCGCGTGCGTTGAGCCCTCGGTCAATATCTCGCCCGTGAGCACCTCTCCTCTTCCCAGCCAAAGAGCGCTTTTTGATATCCCCGATCACATTGCGTATTTCAACTGCGCTTATATGTCGCCGTTGTTGCTCACCTCGGTCGCTGCCGGGATCGAGGGTCTTCAAGCGAAGGCCGCACCATGGTTGATTACGCCACCAGATTTTTTTTCGACTGTCGAGAAGTTGCGGGGGGTAGCCGCCTCATTATTTGGTGCCACAGAAAACGACTTGGCGATCGTCCCTTCAGCCAGTTATGGGCTTGCTGTTGCGGCAAAAAATCTGGTCGTTAAACCGGGGCAACACATTCTCGTGCTGGCGGAGCAGTATCCGTCTAACTTTTACGTCTGGAAGGAACTCGCCGCTCAAAACGGCGCGCACCTGCATACGGTGCCCCGTCCGGCAAACAATGACTGGACTGGAGCCGTTGTCAATGCGGTTAACACCCAAACGGCCATTGCTGCCCTGCCCCATTGTCATTGGACCGACGGCACGCTGGTTGATCTTGCGGTCGTGCGCCGGGCGCTCGATCAGGTTGACGGGGCCCTCGTAGTCGACCTCACCCAGAGTTTGGGGGCATTGACTTTTGATGCTCAGGTGATCCGCCCGGATTTTGCTGTCGCTGCCGGTTATAAATGGCTGCTCGGCCCATACTCGACCGGCCTTTTGTACATTGCGCCACAGCACCAACAAGGGTTACCTCTGGAGTTCGGACCGTTTTCCCGGCTCGATGCCGTCAAATTTTCAGAACTCGTCAACTACCGCGATGAGTTCGCGCCGGGCGCTCGGCGCTTCGATGTTGGAGAGAGGGCTAATTTTACGTTGTTACCGGTATTACTGAATAGTCTTCAGCAGATTCTTTCCTGGGAGGTCTCACGAATAGAGGCGACTTTGTGTCGAACAACAAGCGCGATTGCTGAGCGGGCAAAGGAACTTGGCCTAGAGGTGGTTGAGCCGCACCAACGGGCAGGACATTTTCTAGGCTTGCGCTTTCCTCAAGGCCTACCCGCAAACATAGGTGAACGCCTCGCACAGCATCAGATCTACGCCAGCATCCGTGGCGACTCACTTCGTGTTACACCGTACCTTTACAATACTGATCGAGATATCGATCGCTTTCTGGACACACTGCAGAATATTCTCCGATAATGTTTGTCGATCCCACTCCGGACATCACAGTGGACTCTGTTGACGCCTGCCTACCCCAAACACAATGCATGCGTTGCGAGTTTGCTTCCTGCCTTGCGTATGCCCAGGCGATTGTCGGTCAGAACGTTGCGATTAACCGTTGCCCTCCAGGCGGCTCCCGGACACTCGCTTTGCTTGCGGCTCTTACTGGTCAGACGTGTTCGCAGTTGGATCCAGATTTCGGTGTCTATCACCCGGCCAAACCGGTAGAAATTGATGAAACACTGTGCATCGGATGCACGCTGTGCATCAAGGCCTGCCCGGTGGATGCGATCGTGGGTAGTGCGAGGGCGATGCACACGGTCGTGACCGCTGAGTGCTCAGGGTGTGACTTGTGTATCCCGGTTTGCCCGGTTGACTGCATTAAAACAGCTTCGTCCAAGGGCAACGCCCACGCAGCCGACAAAGGGATCTGTGAATCAAAGTCCAAACAATATCGAACCCGCTTTGCCGGTAGACAAAAACGGCAATCCGCTGGCATTAATATCCCTCAGCCACAGCCCCTCTTGACCGAGCAGGCTACCCGCCGTTTGGAGATCGCCGCAAGCGTTGCCCGAATACAAGATAAAAGGGCGCGAAGGAGTAAAAGGTGAATTCCCGTAATCGGGCTGAAATATTTCTACGGCTTGAAAAAGCCACACCCAACCCCAAAACAGAACTGTCATACCGAACACATTTCCAACTGCTGATAGCCGTAATTTTATCGGCACAGGCAACTGACGTTTCTGTAAATCGCGCCACTCGCGGACTTTTTCGGGCGGCAGCCACACCCCAGGCTCTACTTGATCTAGGGCTGAGCGGGCTTAAGGAGTATATCCGGACAATCGGTCTTTATAACACCAAAGCCGCAAACATACTGAAAACCTGCCAAGTTCTGATCGATAGCCATAAAGGCAGAGTGCCGCGTAGCCGGGCGGCGCTTGAAGCCCTTCCGGGTGTGGGCCGCAAGACGGCTAATGTTATTCTGAATACCGCTTTTGGCGAACCGACTATCGCGGTAGACACGCACATCTACCGGGTTGCTAACCGTACCCGGATTGCGCCGGGAACCAACGTACTGCAGGTTGAAAAACGCCTGCTGAAAACAACTCCACTGGCCTATCAAAAAAACGCTCATCATTTGCTTATTCTTCACGGTCGCTATACCTGCAAAGCGCGCACTCCACAATGCCCAAACTGTGTTATTTGGGACCTTTGCGAATATCGGGCAAAAACCACCACTGATTAAAACTGTTTTATCTACTGCCGCTGTTGGACGCGCTGCCGGCGAACTTCGAACAAAGCTACACCTGCTGCCACTGCTACGTTAAGACTCGACAAGGCATGGGCCGACGGGATACGCAATACCGCGTCGCAAAACTTCCGGGTCACCGGACGCAAGCCGGTCGCCTCCGAACCCACGACCAAAGCAAGGGGCCGAACAAGATCAAAATCATAAAGATCCTGATCTCCATCGTCGGCCGTACCGACCACCCACAAACCCGCAGATTTCAGGTACTCGAAGGCCCGCGACCAGCTGTTGACCTCAAAAATCCGCAGACTGTGAACCCCACCCGAAGCCACCCGTAACGCCGCCGGCGTAAGGCCTGCGCCAACCCTTTGTGGAAAAATAACAGCCTCAGCTCCAGCTGCTGCTGCGGTTCGCAGGCAAGCACCCACATTGCGAGGATCCTGTATGCCGTCAAGGATCAACACCAGCGGGCATCCGCTTTGGGATTCCAACCAGAGCTTCAACGCTGGAAGTTTTCCCGCGGGCGCCCGGTTCAGCAGCCCGATCAGTCCTTGATGGCGTATGCCGCCACTCAGAGCATCGAGCTCTGCGCGGGTTACACGGTGCAAGGTCACACCTTTTGATTTGGCTAATCCCAACAAGCGTGACAGGCGTGGATCACGACGGGTGGCATCATGCAGCAACTCACCGAGACTGGGCGGATCACCTAAGGCTGCCTCGACCGAATGAAAGCCGCACAGTACGTTGATTTGGTTGTCCGCCGCGCTTTTACCTTCTTTCAAAACCTCTCCCTAGCGTTTCTTAGTTGTTCGCCTTTTCCAACGTGCTTTGTTTTCGCCACCGACGGGTTCAAGCGGAACAAAATCAATCTTAGCTTCATCAGGCCGGGCGCCGGTGACCCGCACAGTCATGACGTCCCCAAGAGAAATTCGGCGCCCGCTGTGTTCTGCCACCAGCAACATAAGGCTGGGGTCGAAATGAAAATAATCATTACCCAATTCCGAAATATGCACCAACCCGTCCACCTGAAACAGATCGAGTGTAACGAACACACCAAATGCGGTGACCCCCGAGACCCTGCCGGTGAAGGTCTCACCGATATGACGGCTCATGAACTCAGCCTTTAACCAGCCAGTGACCTCTCTGGAGGCTTCCTCAGCCCGACGGTCCGTCACCGAACAATGGTCGGCAACTTCACCAAGCTCTCCGGGGCCACCTGTCGGCTCAGCACTCGAACCGAGCCCCAAGATTCCTTTCAACAATCGATGCACAATCAGATCGGGGTAACGCCGTATGGGGGAGGTAAAATGGGTGTAACGCTCAAATCCCAGGGCAAAGTGAGGCTGTGCACAAGAGGCATAACGGGCTTGCTTCATCGTTCGCAACATGAGCATCTGCAAAGCAGCGACTGGTGCCCCTTTTTCTCGTGCTGCCGCTAACGCGGCGGAGAAATCAAGGGCCGGCGGCACCCCTCTGCCAGGGAGTTTGACTCCAAAAAAGCCCAGCACGCGGCGCAAATCAGCAACTGCGTCCCGATCCGGGGTCTCGTGAATTCTGTATATCGCCTCGGGTAAGTGCGAGTCCAACGCACGAGCCGCACACACGTTGGCAGCAAGCATGCACTCCTCGATGAGGCCCGTGGCGGAAGACCTTGGAGCATTTTTAATCGAGGCAATCGTCCCGTTGGGGTCGTACGAGATCAAGGCCTGAGGAAACTCAAACTCCACCCCACCGCGACCGCGCCGGTGTGCGCCCAGTGCTGTCGCCACCTTGTCCAACATCTTGAGATTTTCTTGAACAGCGGTACTGATGCTAGGGCCATCGCCTTTTGGATCACGAAGGAAGGCCGAAGCGTCTTCATAGGTGAGCCGAGCGGCTGATCGAATTCGGGCTTGGGAGAATTTGTACTCGGCGATCTCTCCAGACGAACGTACCCGAATCTGACAGGCGAAGACCCAACGCATCCTGCCAGGGCGCAATGAACAAAGATCATTGGAAAGTAACTCAGGAAGCATTGGAATAACTCGATCCGGAAAATATGCCGAGTTGCCCCGCTCACGGGCGACCTGATCAAGCGCGCTGTCCGATCTGACAAATCTGGAAACGTCCGCGATTGCGACATCCAGTAAAAAGTCATCACCGTCGCTCGCACAATGAACCGCATCATCAAAGTCTCGGGCATCAGCGCCATCGATAGTGATAAATGGTTCATTGGTCAGGTCTTTACAAGTCAGATCTTTTTCACATCCTGGCTCCCGCGAGATCCGCTCCAGCTCGCCTGCTATCGCGCAAGGCCACTCACGAGGCAATTGACGACGCCGAATCGCCGACTCGGTTGCCAGCGCCGCGGGCTTATCCTGGGCCAGGATTTCCGTCACCCGAGCTTGAACGTAAGTGGAGTTGCCCGGGTGAACAATAATTTCCCCAACCACAACCTGGCCATGGGCCGCGCCGGATTCATCGCCTGGCGCGACATGAATCATATGTGCAATTCTTTTGTCCTGTGGGCGGATCACATTGACAGCCGAATCCGTCTCGAACCGACCCAACACGGTTCTGTTTACTGAATTCAAAACCTCAACGATCGCGGCCTCTTTTCGTCCCTGTCGATCTATCCGGCGGACTCGGCCCAGCACCCGATCATCGGGCATGGCCCGGCGCAGCTGCCGCGGCGAGAGGTATAGGTCCTCGCTACCATCATCAGGCAGAAGAAATCCAAACCCGTTCGAATGAACCTCCACCCTTCCGAGCACCAGATCCATCTCTTTCGCCACACCGATCCGGTCGCCCCGCAGCCGCACCAAGAGGCCCGCCTTGCACAGACCAACGAGCGCCTGTTCAGACTCATTCGCAAGATCATTGGGGCTCCCGAGCGAGTGCTCGAGCTCCGCCATACTCATCGGACGGCCGTTGCTTAGAATCACTTCAAGGATCTGCCGGCGTAACGGCGCTATATTTTTGTTGTCTGTCATATCTTTTCTCTTTGTTGGACCCTACAAACCTTTGGTCCGACGCAGCGTTTCAAGCCCAGCGTGTTGCGATATTCCAAATACCGAAATGGTGTTTGACAACTTAAAAGCCAGTAGGTAAGGTTCGCGCCCTTAATCTGCCGTTCGATGGTAGTGCTGGTTATCCCAGTCGCTTGTCAGTTGTTCTCTGTGCCGAGGTGGCGGAATTGGTAGACGCGCTAGCTTCAGGTGCTAGTGGGGGTAACCCCGTGGAGGTTCAAGTCCTCTCCTCGGTACCACGGTGTCTTTGTTTCTTCTTACTTTCAACGACTTAGAAACTCGGATATCAAATGTACAGCAAAATGTATACCAATCAGAGCTGACCCCACCCTTCGCAGTACCGTTCAAACTAACTCGTGCTCGATTCTACTCAGATCATGGCCGATTGCCACTTGATCGGCATCCTAAAACTCGATGTTCAGCTTTGTGGAAAAGGATGACGCAAAATTATCGTGTCGTCCCGATCTGGACCGGTTGAAACAATATCTACCGGCACGCCCAGTAACTCCTCTAGTCGGTTTAGGTAGGCGCGGGCGAGGGGCGGTAACTCGTCAATTACCCGAATGGATGCAGTGCTCTCCTTCCAGCCCGGGACTATCTCGTAAATCGGTTCACAATCCGCAAGGGTAACTGCGCCCGACGGAGGCCGGTCTAGCGCCTGCCCATTAATACGATACCCAGTGCATATCGCTAACTCCGAAAGACCGTCGAGGACGTCCAGTTTGGTGACACACAACGAACTGACACTGTTCAACCAGCAGGCGCGGCGTGCAGATACTGCATCGAACCAACCACAGCGTCGCGGCCGACCTGTCGTTGCGCCAAACTCGTGACCCTTCTTTGCTAGATGGGCTCCAGCCGAATCAAACAATTCGGTTGGGAACGGCCCGCTGCCAACCCTTGTCACATAGGCCTTAATGACTCCAACTACGGTTGACAGCTCAAGTGGCCCTATGCCACTTCCCGAGGCAGCCGCGCCCGCAGTCGTATTAGAGGATGTAACGAAAGGATAGGTTCCGTGATCAATGTCCAGCAATGTCCCCTGAGCGCCCTCAAAAAGAACATTTGCATTGGATTTGCATAGGTCTTCAAGTTCTTGCGATACATCTCCTACTAACCGTCCCAAGGCGTCACTCCATGAGCGACAGGAGGCAACGCTGAACGCCACGTCTACCGGCTTAGCAGCAAAACGCTCGGTCAGTAGAAAATTATGATAATCGGCCAGTTCTTCAACGCGCCTTGCGCAACTGTCTGGATCGAGCAGTTCGCCGAACCGAATTGCACGCCGTGCGGCTTTATCTTCGTATGCCGGCCCGATACCGCGACCGGTAGTGCCGATCGCTTTACTGCCCTTCCTTTTTTCACGAGCCTGATCTAAGGCAACGTGACTGGGAAGGATAACCGGGCAGCCGGGGCTAATCATCAACCGGGTCCGTGCGTCTATGCCCGCACCTTCAAGAGTATCCAATTCAGCGATGAGTGCGTCGGGCGCAACCACCACACCATTGCCGATCAGGCAACGGACCTGGGGCCTCAAAATGCCAGAGGGAACCAGGTGGAGCACGGTCTTCTGGCCATCAATAACCAGGGTATGCCCCGCATTATGACCTCCCTGAAATCGTACTACGGCCTCGCAGCGTTCGGTCAAAAGATCAACGACCTTTCCTTTGCCTTCGTCTCCCCACTGGATTCCCAATACAACGACACTGCTTGCCATTTAACGACTTCCTGTTTTGTGTAACTGGTAGGCCTGCGAATTTTAGTGATCTCGACCGAGATCAGTGCACCAGGTACAACAAAATCAAACCGCCAACCATCGACGCGGCGCCGCCCACACGAAGCTGACTATCGGTAATTTCGCCAAGTGCATTAGCCAAACGGCGATACCGGCCTGGGCTGGCAAAAGGTATCAAACCTTCAATAACCAAGACCAAGGCCAACGCGACAAAAAGATCCTGCCAATGCACCTGGACCGGCTATTCGGCCGCCTCAGGCGAGGCCTGTTTAAAGTAACTGAAAAATTCCGAATCGGGCTTTATCACCAGTAAATTATCAGGACTGGAAAAAGTGGTCCGATAGGCGTTTAAACTCCGATACAGTCGGTAAAACTCACGGTCACGATTAAAGGCGTCAGCATAAATACCCGTCGCCTCGGCATCCCCCTGACCCTTAATTTCCTGAGCCTTCTGCTTAGCCTCTGCCAGTATGATCGCCCGTTGCCGATCAGCATTTGCCGTAATCCGCTCAGCCGCCTCTGCACCGCGCGCGCGTAAGTCCTTGGCCACGCGGGAACGTTCAGCCTCCATACGCTGGTAAACCCGCTCACTGATGTCGGGGTCAAGATCCACCCGCTTAAGGCGCACATCTAGTACTTCGATACCCAAAGAAGTAATTTCTTCGTCAGTCGTTTTGCGAACGACGTCCATAATCTCAACGCGATCGCCGGAGATGACCTGCTGCACAGAGCGGTTACCAAATTCGCGACGCAACGCGTCGTTCACTCGCTGAGCAAGGCGATTCCGTGCGTTGCTGGCTAAACCACCCAGTCGGGTGTAGTAGTTCGCTGCGTCGGTAATACGCCATTTAACAAAGGAATCCACAACAAGATTCTTCTTTGCCCGAGTCAGGTACAACTCCGGGTCCGAGTCCATAGTTTGGACCCGGGAGTCAAAATATTTGACGTTATTGATCAGGGGGGTCTTAAAGTGGAACCCAGGCTCATCGTTGGAGCGGACAATTTCGCCAAACTGAAAAACAATCGCCTTTTCCCTTTCGTCGACGTAATACACAGCCGAGGATCCAACTGCTGCCACAATAACCAGCAGAACGATCCACATCATATTTTTGCCCATCATTGTGTCAGACTCCTTAGGCGACTGGATCGCTCTTGCCGGCTGCTATCGTTACCTGTCATTGCCCCGGACCCAAATCCGCTCGCAGAATCTGACGTGCCCGGAGTCCCACTAGGCCTTTGCTGCCCTCTTTGCCGGATCAGTTGATCAAGCGGCAGGTACATCACGTTGTTGCCCTCGTCTCCCTGATCAATAAGCAGCTTGGTCGAGTTGGCATAAACATCCTGCATCGCATCCAGGTAAAGGCGATCACGCGTAACCTCTGGTGCTTTGGAATATTCGTCGAGTACCTGAAGAAACCGTGAGGCTTCGCCTCGGGCCGCGGCGACTACGGTTGCGCGGTAGGCGGCGGCTTCCTGCTCAAGGCGCGCTGCTGCGCCACGGGCCCGCGGGATAATGTCATTCTCGTAAGCTTCCGCTTCGTTTTTCAGGCGCTGTTCATCCTCCCGGGCTTTTACTGCATCATCAAACGCCGCTTTCACCTCTGCAGGCGGTTGTGCGTTCTGCATCTCAACCGCCTTGATATTTACGCCAGTGTTGTAGCGATCAAGTATTCGCTGTAGGAGAATTTTTGTCTCCTGCGCGATCTCTGCCCGACCGCCGGTAATCGCGAAGTCCATGGTGTTGCGCCCGACGATCTCGCGCACGGCGCTTTCGGTTGCGCCGCGAACGACAAGATCCGGGGATTCAGCGACGTTAAACAACAGATCGCGGGGGTCTTTAATGTCGTACTGGACGGCGAAGTGAATATCAATGATATTTTCATCGGCTGTTAACATCAGCGCTTCCCGAGGTACACCAGCTATCTGGCTTGAACGGGAACTGGTCCGGTAACCCACCTCTACAGTACGGATCTGCTGGACATTGATTAGCTCGACACTTTCAATCGGGTATGGAAAGTGCCAGCGCAAACCGGCTTCCTTAATTGTTTTGTAGGCGCCCAACCGCAATTCAACCGCTTGCTGGCCCTGCTCTACCACGTAGAACCCGGTAGCGAGCCAAAGTCCAGCAAGAATCACCAGGATCGGAACAACGGCTTTAGCGCTCAAAGAGGGCCCTTTGCCTCCCCCAGATCGGCGGCCAGATCCTCGACCGCCAAATAGGTTGCTTAATTTCTTCTGCAGGTCGCGGATGAGCTCATCCAGGTCTGGCGGGCCTTTCTGGCCGTTACCCTGACCCCAGGGATCGCGATTATCTGATCCCGGCTGATTCCAAGGCATGTGGTTTACACCTCATAAGTTAAGTAGTAAGTTTTCAAAGGTTCGCCCTGACAGGCTGATACATCCTTAGCCAACCGGGAATTTTACCACGGGCTCGGCATGGACAGTATTCTTCACAGCATCGCTGAGTTTGCTTTGGTTGAAATGATTGGCCGGCGCGTCGGCCCAGTATCGTTGCTCAAACCCAGGTTCGCCTTCGATCTGCCCTATTGTTGCCAAGTCAGTGCTGATCTGCATCTGCCAAGTGCCGTTTGAATCAATAGTCTCGGCAATCACTTCCGCCAAGGCGTAGGCTCGGGCTCTGAGGCGACCCTGACTTGCCGGTATACGCATTGTCCGAAAGATGCGATTCCGCCCAAGAATAGCCGATATGCTTTGTAGTAATTGGGCCACCCCCGCGCCATTTCTAGCACACACACGCACGCCGTTGCGGCCAAAGCCATTACTGCTTATAAGGCCCGGATTTCGATCACTGATGTCAATCTTATTTCTTACTGCCAACCGGGGAATATCGGTCGCTCCGATGTCTTCAAGGACCCGTTCAACCTCCGCCTCTTGTTCTCGAACATCCGGATTGGAGTCATCGGACACATGTAACAATAAGTTGGCCGTAGATACCTCCTCAAGGGTAGACATAAAAGCCTCTACCAGAGCGTGCGGTAGGCCGGCAATAAATCCAACAGTATCCGAAAGAATAACTGACCCAAAATCAGGTATATCGAGCCGCCTCATAGTGGGATCAAGTGTTGCAAACAGTTGGTCAGCGGTATACGCGTGCTCGCCAACGAGGGTATTGAAAAGAGACGACTTTCCGGCGTTGGTATATCCGACGATTGCTACTGTCGGAATGCCTTCCCTGTATCGGCGCTGCCGCCGCAGATCGCGCTGTGAGGTAACCCGAGCGAGTCGTCTTTGCAGATGACGAATACGCATACCTAACAATCGTCGATCTGATTCAAGTTGCGTCTCTCCGGGGCCTCGAAGGCCAATGCCGCCACGTTGGCGTTCAAGGTGAGTCCAGCCACGCACCAGGCGAGTAGATAAATGTCGCAATTGCGCCAGTTCGACCTGCAACTTGCCCTCGGAAGTTCGTGCGCGAATCGCAAAAATATCGAGAATTAACCGGGTTCGATCGACAACCCTGCAGCCGAGCGTGCGCTCAAGGTTGCGTTCTTGAATGGGTGTAATCGCCTGGTTAACGATAACCAGATCGGCCTCTCGGCTTGCAACCAAGCCTGCAATCTCTTGGGCTTTACCGCGGCCAACAAAAGTTCCCGAATCAGCTGTGCGCCGGGTCGCCCCAACGCGCCCGCTCACTTGCGCTCCCGCAGAAAGCGCCAGGCCTTCTAACTCGTCGAAATCGGCTGCTAGAACACGTCCTGAAAAACTCTGGTGAACGAGAATCGCCTTTTCAGGCAGAGAACGTGATGAGCTGTTGTGAATCAGCGAGGTAAACCCTACGTTAGCGCGCCGTGAGGCAATGCGATCAAATACCAGGCAAATCGTTCAATGACGGCCGCGACCAGCATCACTAGTGGAAACTCTAATTAGTCCTTACCCGCCTCAATATTGCCGCGATTGTCGCCGTCATCATCGTCGCTGGTTTCTTCATTAAATGGGATCCGAACGGCTCGAGACGGCACAATTGTCGAAATCGCATGCTTATAGATCAACTGACTTACACTGTTTCGAAGCAGCACAACAAAAGGATCAAATGATTCGACCTGTCCTTGCAATTTAATGCCATTGACCAGATAAATCGAGACAGGAATCCGCTCCTTGCGCAAAGTATTGAGAAACGGATCCTGGAGGGCTGTGCCCCTTTGTTGATTCATAAAAGCCTCCTGCCCGACCACCAACGTGGCCACCACTCGCGGACAATCACCCGTAGGAGTGAAGGAAGCTTGGCACCCAGCCGGCTCGGCTCTTTGGGTATTGGGCTTAGGGTTTCGCGGCAGCTGTTAGGGTAATCGAATATTTTTATATTATATTTCAGTATCTTACTAGATTATTATAATACTAGTCTTTAATGTGGTCGATAACTCCACAATCCAAATGTAAGGCTGTTAAGCGCGTTTTTCAAGTTTTGTTCCACCCGAAATCACCCCTTTGGCTTCCAGATAGCGGCACAGGGTCGGCGCCAAGGTCGGGCTGGTGCCGTCAAACCAGGCAGCCCCCGGCTCGTTTCTTAACCAGGTTAGCTGCCGTTTGGCCAAGCGTCTGGTCGCCGCGCTAGCACGCTCAACCATCGTTGAATAATCGACCTGTCCCTCGAGGTACTCCCAGACCTGGCGGTAACCTACACTACGCAGCGCTGGCGTTGTCCCGCCTTGCGGCCACTGTTCCTTTAATTTTTCCACCTCCTCAACCAGTCCATCATCCAACATTTGTTGCAGGCGCTTCGATATCCGCTGGTGAAGCAATTGCCGGTCCGGGATAACTATATTGAGACGAGTGACCTTAACGCCTTTTTCAATCAGTCCGTTCCCTGCTGCCTCGGTTGGAACCGCAAGGCCGGTCAGGAGATTGATCTCCAAAGCGCGCGAAATTCGTTGGGCATCCTGCCGGTCGATCCGCTCGGCCGCTTGCGGATCCACTTGTTCAAGTCTTGCGTGCAAAAAAGGCCAACCGCGTTGTTTAGCCTGTTTAACCAGTCGCGCCCGCAACGCTGAATTGGCAGGCGGCAAATCCGATAGGCCGCGCAAGAGTGCGGCAAAATAGAACATCGTTCCACCAACAAGCAGTGGAATGCGCCCTTTCTCGAAAGAGTTCTCAATCAACTTGCCGGCTTCGAGGCAAAAATCTGCCGCAGAAAATGGTTGTCTAACGCTTCGGATATCGATCAGGCCGTGGGGAACCTCCTCGAGGATTTTGCCGCTTGGCTTCGCAGTTCCGATATCGAGACCCTGATACACCTGGCTGGAGTCAACACTAATCAGATCAACCGGTAGCCGGGCCGCAAGCTCTATGGCGAGATCGGTTTTCCCACAGGCTGTGCTCCCGGCAAGAAAAATGAGACCGTGACCGGAGCGGTCAGTTGAAATCACGCGAACAATTTTGAAAGGCAGGGATTTTCATGAGTTCGGAATCTGCAATTTCTGTCCAATTCGCAGAACATCCGACGACAGATCATTCAACCTACGTATTTTTTCGACAGTGGACCCTACCCTTACCGCAATTAAAGTCAGGGAATCACCCGGACGCACTTCATACAATTTCTTTTGTTGCCTAACTGGGCAGCGTGGATCCTGATCGCAGTACCTGTCCAGGCCCCTGAAGATCACTCCAGCGATGCGTTCCTGATGCAAGGCCGTTGCAAGCGCCTTTTCTTCTTTCGCGTTAGTGATGAAACCGGTTTCCACGAGGACTGCCGGAATATCCACCGATTTCAACACTGCAAAACCAGCCTCTTCAACCCGCTTGCTATGCACTTGCCCCGATTTTTTTAGTTCCCCAAGAATTCTTGCCGCCAGGATTTTGCTTTCTTTAACCTTCCAGTCAATACCCATATCCAGGAGCGCTTTTTGTAAAACCGGGTCCTGCTCGCCAATGTCGACGCCGCCCGCGAGGTCTGCCGCATTTTCCCGCTTGGCGAGCCACTTGCCCATCTCGCTGCTGGCTCCTCTTTGGGATAAAACATAAACTGAACTGCCTCGTGCACTTCGCCGCCTGGCGGCGTCCGCATGAACTGATATAAAGGCATCGGCCTGACGATTCATCGCCAGGCGGACCCGGCCTCGAAGCGTGATGTAATAATCTCCGTGGCGGGTAAGCTCGGCCTGCATCCGTCCATCGTGATTAATTATGTTTTTGAGGCGTCGAGCAATACCCAACACTACCATCTTCTCGCGCGTGCCGTTTTTTCCTATGGCGCCAGGATCCTCGCCGCCGTGACCCGGATCAATAATCACCAGATAATCATCTTCGCCCGTCGTTAATCCAGGCATTGCTTTGACAACACCTTGGCCTGCCTCAAAAAGATCCACAACCAATCGATGTGAATAGGACAAGTTAGGCTCCAGTACAAAGACCTGATACTTCACCGGTCTTGTCAGATCTAGAACCACCCTCAAAACACCAGATTCGGGCTGACCAGTGCGCACATCGGTTACTGGACTGCTACCTCCTTGAGGTTCAGGTAATCCGCCATCGAGAATAGTGTTGTCGATATCAATGACGAAACGATCAGGGCTGGTTAACACAAAGGCCTGAAAGGTCGTAGCTTCCGAGATATCAAACACCATGCGGGTTTTCTCAGGGCCGTGCCAAAACCGCCCTCCGGTGATCTTGGCTTCCCCATGCGCCACGGCAGCAATGCCCAAGGCTACCATCAGTAGTGCGCTTTGCTTTATGTTCAAGAACTGACGAATGCCTCCAAAGCGTCTACGGTGTGCGGGCCCTCCAGGAGCACGGCCCGTCCAAATTTCGGGCAGTTGATCTGGACTCGCCATTGAGGATGTGGCAGTTTCCCAAATCCGTTTTCAGGCCATTCAATCAGCAATATGCTCTGGCCGTCTTGCCAATCCCGAATCCCCATACCCTCCACTTCCTCTGGATCACCCAGCCGGTAAAGGTCAAGGTGATATACCTTGCATAGGGGCACCTGGTACTCTTCAACCAAAGTGTACGTCGGACTAACAATCCAATCCGGGCAATCCAGCCCTTCTAGTATTCCACGCGCAAACGTGGTCTTGCCGCTGCCTAAATCTCCTTCCAGGTAGATGATGTTCCCCGGGGTGAGTCCGCGCCCGAGGCAGCTACCCAATGCAAGCATCTGCTTCTCGTCAGAGACCGTGGCGCGATACTTCATCAGCTTTACCTGGACAATTACGTAATAGCCGCAGGTACGGCATCAAGTCACCGGCTATCAGCCCAACGGGCCCACCTGCTGGGGCGGCAAGATCGGCTGCCGCCGAATGGATCCATGTCCCAGCCCCGGCGGCTTGCAAGGGAGATAATCCCTGTGCCCGCAAACTCCCAATCACCCCGCTCAACAGATCGCCCATTCCGGCGCTCGCCATTCCCGGATTTCCCCGATCGCAAAGAAGTAAAGCGTCCTCATCAGAGCAGACCAATGTTCCAGAGCCTTTGAGCACACAGACTGTATCCAATGCTTTTGAGATCGCACGAACTGCCCCAGGGCGGTCACTACTTACGTTATCTGTCGATTGCCCCAGCAATCTCGCCGCCTCAGCCGGATGTGGAGTCACAATGGATCCCCGAACGGGTTGTCTGTCAAGCGACAGCAGGTTGAGTGCGTCCGCATCGAGCAGACTTGGGTCGGCTTTATCCAGTATCAATGCTAACAGCGCGGTACCCCACGAATCCCGCCCCAAACCGGGGCCCACCACTATCGCATCCATCTGATCGAGTAGACCCGTCAGGTCGGCTGGGCCAGATACAGATCGCACCATCAACTCCGGGGACCCCGCCGCAATCGCCGCCACACTGGTGGGATGACAAGCAATGGTGACCCGCCCCGCCCCACAGCGCAACGCCGCCGCACCTGCCAGCCAGGCAGCCCCCGCCATCCCAGGTCCACCACCAACCAGCAACAGGTGCCCAGCCTGGCCTTTATGAAAACTCGCCTCTCTCAACGGCAGAACAGCTCGAACCCACTGCGAACCAAGGCGAGTCGCAAAATGCGGCTCCACCCGCACGCTTTCGCCCACACCCAGATCATCGAATAGGACCTCACCGGCACAGTCCGGCCCACGACCGGTAAATAACCCAATCTTAAGGCCAACAAAAGTCGCGGTGACATTCGCCTTGATTAACGAACCAGCCGCTGCCCCGCTATCGGCCAAGAGCCCAGAGGGAATATCCACAGAAAGGCAAGGTGCATCGACAGCGTTGATCTCAGCGATTATCTCGGTGAAAGGCGCGCGGGGCTGATTACTGAGCCCTATTCCGAGCAATGCATCGACCACCACATCAGACTGACCTAGAGCGCCGGCATAGTAAGGACTAAGCTTTGCGCCGGCTTCCCGAGCCTCGGTCAGCGCGGCCCGAGCGTCGGCACTACGCGGCTCTCCATGCTGAATCAGTTGAACCTCGAGTCCGGCTTTTGCCGCCAAAGCAGCTATCACATACCCATCCCCTCCGTTATTGCCGGGGCCGCAAACAATGCTGACCCGCCGAGCGTTCGGCCACTTTTCGCGCAAAATACGGTATGCGCGAAGGCCAGCACGGTGCATCAACGTCCCCGCAGCAGTCCCTGCGCTGAACACTCGTTGTTCTATGTGCCGAACCTGCTCGGCGGTGTAGAGTTGCGCGGGTAATGAGCTCATCGCGATATCATAGCCTGATGAGTACACTATCGGTTGAACACCTGAACGACTTGAAAAACCAGATTCATCAATGGGCGAGGGAACTCAATTTCGACGGGTTCGGCGTCTGTGACGGTAATCTGGAACAGGCGGCACCCGCTCTGGCTAGTTGGCTGGCCCGTGATTGGCACGGCGAAATGAGTTTTATGGCCAGGCACACCGACAAGCGCAGCCAGCCGGACCGGCTCGTGCCCGGGATCCATCGCGTAATCAGCGTCAGGTTCAACTATTTTCCAAGCCAGGCAACTCCTCCCAGTGACGTTCTTCAAGACCCCACCTTGGGCTATATCGCTCGCTACGCACTCGGCCGGGACTATCACCGTCTGATACGGCGAAAACTACAGCAACTGGCGGACCGCATCACCGAATCCGTCGGGCCGTTTCGATATCGCGCATTTGTCGACAGCGCGCCTGTAATGGAAAAGCCCCTGGCCCAGGCCGCCGGGATCGGCTGGATCGGAAAACATACAAATTTGCTCAACCAACATCAAGGTTCCTGGTTTTTTCTTGGAGAACTATATACCGATCTGCCGTTGCCCGTCGACGGGCCCGCGAGCAACCACTGTGGCTCGTGTACTCAGTGCATCGATGCCTGTCCTACCGGAGCTCTGGATCACCCCTACCAAATTGATGCGCGTCTATGCATTGCTTACCTGACGATAGAGCATAAGAGCGCCATACCAGAATCGCTACGGCCATTAATCGGCAATCGAGTTTTTGGTTGCGACGACTGTCAACTGGTCTGCCCACATAACCGGGAAGCCGCCACCGGTGCCATGGATTTTTCTGCCCGCCATAATCTGGACGCAAGCGCTTTACTTGACCTGTTTCAATGGAGTGAGAACGACTTTGATTATTACACCCAAGGCAGCCCTATCCGGCGACTGGGCTATCAACGCTGGTTGCGAAACCTGGCCGTAGCACTTGGAAATGCTCCGGCCGACCGGCGCACACTCGAAGCGCTACAAAAACGGCGAATCGGAGCGTCCGAACTGGTAAACGAGCATATCGTATGGGCGATCGATCAACATGAGGCCCGCCTAAACTCTCAGATTTGAGGTGATTGGGTAAGAAAAAAATGCTCGCGGTAAAACTTTAACTCTTCTATTGAATCCAGGATATCGTCAAGCGCGCGATGGCCTCCGGTTTTAACAAATGTATCGGCAATATCAGGGCGCCAACGGGCAGCCAATTCCTTGATGCTGCTCACGTCGAGATTCCGGTAGTGCAAAAAGGCCTCGAGGCGGGGCATATATCGATAGAGAAACCGCCGATCCTGGCAGATGGTGTTTCCGCATAATGGCGAGCGGTTTCGGGAAACATGTTCGGCGAGAAATCCAAGCGTCATCGCCTCGGCCTGCTGCACATCGACCTCCGAGCCACGTACGCGATCCGTAAGTCCGGTTCCAGAATGGGTCCGCTGGTTCCAATCGTCCATCCCAGCCAGGACTTCAGGGGGTTGATAAATAGCCAGTACCGGGCCCTGTCCCAGCAGATTGAGATCCGCATCTGTAACGACAGTGGCGATCTCAATAATCCGGTCTGAATCCGGGTCGAGACCTGTCATTTCAAGATCGATCCAGACCAGATTGGCATGGTCAAGAGCCATTCAGAACCGCCTCGGCAAAACTCATCAACCGATTAACGCCAGGACCGCACGCCTTCAATCAGGCAGCGTCCTCTACCGCTTTCATACTTAGCCGGATACGGCCTTGTTTGTCGACCTCCAGGACTTTCACTTTGACCACGTCGCCTTCGGCGAGTTTGTCGCTGACATTGGCGACGCGTTCATCGGATATCTGCGAGATATGAACTAATCCATCCTTACCCGGAAGAATATTGACGAATGCACCAAAATCCATCAGGCGCACCACTTTACCCTCGTAGATCGTGCCGGCCTCAACATCAGCGGTAATCTGCTCAATGCGTCTGCGCGCCTCTTCTGCAGCCGAAAGATCCGCGGTCGCGATTTTAATCGTACCATCGTCTTCTATATCGATCGCTGCACCGGTTGCCTCGGAAATGGCACGAATCGTTACCCCACCCTTACCAATGACATCGCGAATCTTGTCGGTGGGTACTTTCATGGTGGTGATTCGCGGTGCATATTTGGACATCTCTTCGCGCGGTGCGCTGATTGCCTTATCCATCTCGCCAAGGATATGCAAACGCCCGCGCTGCGCCTGGGACAACGCCTGCTCCATGATCTCAGGGGTAATTCCCTCAATCTTGATGTCCATCTGCAAGGCGGTTACGCCTTGCCTGGTGCCGGCAACCTTGAAGTCCATATCGCCCAGATGATCCTCATCACCCAGAATATCAGTCAAGACTGCGAAACGTTCACCCTGCTTAATTAAACCCATGGCGACGCCCGCTACCGGCGCCTTCAACTTTACACCCGCATCCATCAAGGACAGGCTAGCGCCACATACCGTTGCCATCGAACTCGAGCCGTTAGATTCAGTGATATCCGACACGATCCGGATCACATAGGGAAAATCCTCCGGGTCAGGTAATACCGCAAGCATTGCCCGCTTGGCCAAGCGGCCGTGGCCGATCTCCCGACGTTTGGGAGTTCCCACGCGGCCGGTCTCACCCACACAATACGGCGGGAAGTTGTAGTGCAGCATAAAGGTATCGCGGCGCTCACCCTCCAGTGCGTCGATGATCTGCGAATCGCGGTCCGTACCCAGTGTGCTGGTGACAATTGCCTGAGTCTCGCCGCGAGTAAACAATGCTGACCCGTGTGTGCGGGGAAGAAACCCTGTTTCGATTGTTATCGGCCGAACCGTTTCACGGTCTCGGCCGTCTATTCGCGGCTGATCATCTAAAATCCGATCGCGAACGGTAGCCTTCTCGAGCGCTTTGACGGCGTCTTTCACCGCTTCTGCCTGCGCATCGTCGGCTTCGCCATCGAGTAATGCCTTTGAAACTTTAGTTCGTACCGAGGCCATAGCTTCCTGGCGGTCGACTTTGTCCGCTATCTGATACGCCCGCTCAACATCTTCCTTTGCGAGCTTGCCGACTTGTTCGGTTAGACTCTGATCCTTTTCTGGCGCCTGCCAATCCCAACGCTCGGCACCCGCCTCGGCGGCAAGCTGATTAATCGCCACAATAGCTGCCTGAGATCCCTCATGGCCAAACATGACGGCACCCAGCATCTGCGCCTCGGTTAATTGCTCGGCTTCTGACTCAACCATCAGCACGGCGCTTTGGGTTCCGGCCACAACTAAATTCAGCTTGGATTCTGCCAACTGGGCAGCACTGGGATTCAACACATAACTGTTATCCACAAATCCCACCCTAGAGGCCGCAATCGGTCCGTTAAATGGTGCCCCAGAGAGGGTCATCGCGGCCGATGCGCCTACCATGGCGACAATGTCCGGATCGATCTCAGGGTCCACTGACATCACAGTGGCTACCACCTGGATCTCGTTATTGAATCCGGCAGGAAACAAAGGCCGGATCGGCCGGTCGATCAATCGACAGGTCAGAATGGCCTTTTCCGCGGGCCTACCCTCGCGCTTAAAAAAACCGCCGGGAATTCGACCGGCGGCATAGGTTCTTTCTTCGTAATCTACCGTGAGTGGTAAAAAATCCCGACCGCTGGACTCACGAGCGGCAACCACCGTAACAAGTACTACGGTTTCCCCCATGCTTGCAAGCACAGCTCCTGTGGCTTGTCGTGCTACGCGCCCTGTTTCCAGTCGCATTTCGTGTTCGCCGTATTGGAACGTCTGGACGATTTGTTTCAATTAAAATACTCCTTCATAAGATATCCAACTGCGCCGCCTCAGCGTCGCAACCCAAGCCTGCCGATCAGGGAGCGATAGCGTTCAACGTCACGCCCCTTGAGATAATCAAGCAATTTGCGTCTCCGATTCACCATGCGCAGAAGTCCCTGACGCGAATGATGATCGTGAACATGCGTTTTGAAATGATCGGTAAGATCAACGATCCGGGCGGTGAGCAGCGCCACCTGGACTTCCGGGGAACCAGTGTCCTCCGGGGTCATGGCGAAGTCGTTCACAACCTGCGCCTTGGTCTGCGCGGCTAATGACATAGTGAAACCTCTTGCATACTGAAGATCCTGGTTTAGTTTTAACTGAATGCGGCGGATGTCTTCGATCTCGCCTCCGCCGAGAAGGCGCCCGTTAGGTCGCTACTTCTTAACCAACGTCGTGCGACTGCACGCCAAAGTGGCAATTGGGTGCGCCCGAGAGTAATCTGTACCTCCCGGCAGGCTGGCAAGCGGCCGTATTCTACCTTCAAGGTGCTATTTCCTCAACAAATTCAGCCAGTTTTAACCTCGCCCCCAGATAATCTCTCTGGCGTCACAGTATCCTGGCCTGAAACACTGCCGATTCCCAGAAATCCCGCGCCGCTCGAATAAAGGCGCACACTTCCCTTTGGGGGAAGATTTCGAGCACGAACCGCCTGCCCACGACATAGGTAAAACGCCGCATCAACGGATAATTCCACGGCGGGAAGGTGGATAAGGCTCTGATCTACCGCGCATAACTTGCGTCGACGGGCCGCCGGGTCGACGAGGGCTCCAAGCTCTTCTAAGGTAACTGCGTTTTCCACGCGAAGGCCTGCAACCCCTAATCGCCTTAAAGCCACCACATGCCCACCAACACTGAGCGCCTGGCCTAAATCATGCGCCAATGAGCGTACGTAGAACCCAGAGGTAGAAACCAGTTCCAACTCTACATCCTGCCCATCGAAACTGAGCACCTTAAGGGATTTAACAACAACTTCACGACCCTCGCGCTTAATCTCTTTACCTTGGCGCGCGAGCTTATACAACGGCTGACCATTGACCTTAATGGCAGAATACATAGGCGGAATCTGCGTATAGCAACCGCGGAAAGAATCCAGCGCGCTTAAGAGTTGTTGCTTGGTTACCGTGACTTGGGTCTGCGAGACAATTTTTCCCTCGCAGTCGCCGGTATCGGTTGATTCGCCTAAACGGATCCGCGTTTTATAGTGTTTGTCGGATCCCAGAAAATAGCCTGACCAGCGCGTGGTCTTGCCAAAACATAAGGGAAGCAATCCCGTGGCAATGGGATCAAGGCTGCCGGTATGTCCAGCCTTGCGCGCGTGCAAGAGTTTACGGGCGTTCTGCAAAGCCCCATTAGAGGTGATGCCTGCAGGTTTATCTAACAGCAATATTCCATCAACCGCTTCACCTCGTACTTCTCGGCGTCTACGGCCCATCGTTCTCTCCGTCGGGAGTCTCTAAGCCATCGATCAACCGGGAGAGCCGTGTTCCGCGTTCAATACTGCCATCATATTCGAAAACAATTTCCGGTACACGGCGCAACTTAACCCGCTGGCCAAGTTGCCATCGCAACGCCCCCGCGTGTTCATTCAAGTATGGCGCAACCCCGGCTTCTGTGACTTTTGGGGAAAGTGCAGTGACAAACACACGGGCAAAGCGCAGGTCTTTGCTGACTGACACCGCAGTAAGAGATAGGATCCCAAGCGCCGAACCCGGCAGCTCACGCGCAATAATTGAGGCGAGTTCCCGACGGATTAATTGGCCGACGCGGCGTGTCCGGTCTACGCCCTGCATCAATTACTCCTACGCGACCGGTTAGAGGGTTGGCGCCTGTTCGATCGTCTGGTAAATCTCGATCTGATCACCTGGTTTGATGTCGTTGTAGTTTTTCACCCCAATGCCACATTCAAACCCAGATTTGACTTCGCTGACATCGTCTTTAAAACGTTTTAGCGAATCAATTGCTCCGTCAAATATTACCACGTTGTCGCGCAACACCCTGACTGGCAGATTACGACGAACCTCTCCATCAATCACTCGACACCCCGCAACCGCTCCAAGCTTGGCCACCCGGAATACATCACGCACCTCCGCAAGTCCAACCGCCTGCTCTCGGATAATCGGGGAAAGCAGTCCTGTCAACGCAGCTCTCACCTCATCCATAACGTCGTAGATGACGTTATGGTAGTGCACGTCGATCTCTTCGGATTCGATCAGTTTTCTGGCAGTCGCATCTGCGCGAACATTAAAAGCAAAAATAATCGCATCCGAGGCCGAGGCAAGGTTAACGTCGGATTCGTTGATACCACCGACCATGCCGTGCACGACCACGACTTTCACTTCGTCGTTACTAAGTTTCTCCAACGAATCAGTCAATGCTTCGACTGAACCTTGCACATCTGCCTTGATAATCAAGTTCAAGGGTTTGACTTGACCGTCGCCCATCTGGTTGAACACGCTCTCCAGTTTGGCTTTTTGCTGTTTCGCCAGCTTCACTTCCTTGAACTTGCCCTGGCGGTAACTGCTGATCTCACGCGCCTTTCGCTCATCCGTGACAACCGCGAATTCGTCCCCGGAGTCGGGCACGCCACCAAGGCCTTGAATTTCTACCGGTATCGATGGTCCGGCATTCTTGATCGTCTGTCCAGAATCGCTCGTCATCGCGCGCACACGCCCAAACTCTCGCCCGGCAAGGATTATGTCTCCTTTAGCTAAGTTTCCACGTTGGACCAGGATAGTCGCTACCACTCCCTTGCCTCGATCGAGTCGGGCTTCAACCACAGCACCTACCGCAGGACCTTGATCCGGAGCGCGGAGGTCCAAAAGCTCGGACTGAAGCAATACCGATTCGAGCAAGGTATCAACCCCGTCGCCGGTCAACGCTGAAACCTCGTTGACCAGAGTATCGCCCCCCCATGCCTCGGAAATTACATCATGCGTTGAAAGCTCCTGTTTTACCCGATCGGGATCAGCATCTTCCTTGTCCATTTTATTGATCGCTACAATCAACGGAACCTTGGCGTTGCGGGCATGATTGATCGCTTCGACAGTCTGAGGCTTGACGCCATCGTCCGCGGCAACCACCAGAATTACCAAGTCAGTTACCTTTGCGCCTCGGGATCGCATCGCGCTGAATGCCTCGTGACCAGGCGTATCCAGGAAAGTAATCGTTCCTCGAGGAGTAGCAACACGATAAGCGCCAATATGCTGCGTGATGCCCCCGGCCTCCCCTGCGGTAACTTTGGTTTTGCGAAGATAATCCAACAAAGACGTCTTGCCATGATCGACATGCCCCATCACGGTAACCACCGGGGCCCTGGGAACAGTAGGCAAATCACTGGCACTCTCATCGATGACCAGCATCGCCTCGGGATCATCGCGCTCGGCCGTGCTGGCTTTGTGACCCATTTCCTCAACCACCAGCATCGCAGTATCTTGATCTAGCACTTGGTTAATGGTCACCATACTGCCCATTTCCATAAGGACTCGGATAACCTCAGCCGCCTTTACCGACATGGACTGGGCTAAATCGGCAACTGAGACGGTCTCCGGGATCGCAATCTCGCGGCTGACGGGCTCTACTGGCTTCTCGAAAGCGTGCTGCCCCGCTGTGGCTGAGGTCAATTTTCTCGGCTTGATCGTCTGACGGGGTTTTCGTCGCCCCCGTTTCCCCAAAGCCATATGTAACTCGCCGCCTACCGCAGGTTTGCCCTTACCTTTGCGTTTTTTGGGTTTTTCCTCGCGTCGTCCTGTAGGCTTACCCTCTCCTGGCGGCGCCACCGGGGCTGCACCGGGGTCTTGGGGCACTACTCCCGATTCTTGCCCAACCGCCTCGGCCGCCGCGCTCTTCGCCGCATCCTCGGCTTTTTTCTTCTCCTCCTCGGCGGCAACGATTCGAGCCTGCGCTTCCGCTTCGGCCTGCGCCTGCTCGCGCTGGCGAGCCTCTTCTTCTTCACGGGCCGCCTGCTGCACCTCTTCTTGCTGGCGCTGCAATTCTCCGCGTCGAACGTAGGTCCGTCTCTTTTTGACCTCAACGTGGACGGTTCGCGACGGTCCAGTACGTGAATTCTGCTTGACCGCGCTGGTTGTTCGGCGGCTGAGCGTTACTTTTTGTTGTACACCGTCGGCTGACGGTCGGATTTTTCCCCCGCGAAGATAGCCCAAGAGGGTATCGCGCTCAGCATCATCGAGGGTACCGTCTGCACCCTTTCCCTGGATGCCTGCGTTGTCGAGCTGCTGAAGCAGTTTGTCGCCGCTGATCCCAATTTGTTCAGCAAGTTTCTTGATGGCTACGGAAGGCATAAAGTTATCCAGCTCCGGTTCTTTTACGGTGCGTTCTGCGCTTCGACAAACCACGGGGCTCGCGCAGTCATGATTAATTCACCGGCTCGGACTTCGTCGATTCCGGTCAGTTCGACCAATTCATCGGTGGCGCACTCCGCGAGTTCTTCCATGGATCGGACTCCATTCGAGGCAAAAAGTACTGCAGTCTCCTCGTCCATACCTTCCATGTTCTGCAGGTCCGGCTCCGGCCGAGTGCGTTCTAACTCCGCGATCTCCCGGATATCCAGAAAATCCCGAGCACGTTCGCGCAATTGCTCGACGAGTTCTTCATCGAATCCTTCAACGTCCAGCAATTCCTGTGCTGGCACGTAAGCAACCTCCTCAGGGGTCACGAATCCTTCTTCAACCAGGACTCCGGCCACTTCCGCATCTATATTCAGTTGGGTCATCAAACGCTCGCATGATTGCTGAGCCTCCTGCTCGGCCTTCTCGGCGGCAGCCTCATCAGTCATGATGTTGAGTTCCCAACCCGTCAGATCTGATGCCAAACGAACGTTTTGCCCGCCACGCCCTATCGCAAGCGACAGTTGCGCTTCTTCGACGACAACATCCATTGCCTTAGATTCCTCATCAACCAGAATCGAGTCCACATCAGCCGGTTGTAGCGCTTTAATCACAAACTCAGCAGGATTTTCAGACCAGGTAATGATGTCGATTCTTTCCAGATTAATCTCGTTGGATACACTTTGTACACGGGCCCCTCGGATTCCCACGCACGCGCCTACCGGGTCAATCCGCTTATCTTGAGAGCGAACAGCAATTTTCGCCCGCGATCCCGGGTCGCGTGCCGCGCCAAGGATCTCTATTACCCCCTGGCCTACCTCAGGCACCTCTAACTGGAAAAGTTTGATTACGAGTTCCGGACTGCGCCGGTCGACAATGAGTTGCGGGCCGCGAGGCTCCGAGCGAACTTCTGAGAGAATCGACTTGATCCGGTCGCCGCTGCGCAGAATCTCCCGGTCAATCCAGTTCGACCGTGGTAAGGACGCTTCAACTCCCTCAAGATCGACGATCGCCTCACGATTGCCTACCCGTTTGACCACGCCCTGAACCATCTCCCCTACGCGATCTTTGAATTCCTCGTAGACCCGCGCTCTTTCTGCTTCCCGGACTTTTTGGCTTATGACCTGTTTCGCCGCTTGGGCTTCGATTCGACCAAAGGTCGCAACCACCTCGAGTGGTTCCTCAACAATCCCGCCAACCTCGTGAGACTCATCGGGATAACTGATCTCGGCTGCGGGCAAAGTCATCTGTCGCGCGGGACTTTCAACGGCTGTATCATCTTCCATGATTTCCCATTGACGAAAGGCTTCGTAGTCTCCCGTTTCTCGATCAATCTTGACGCGCACCTCGATATCTTCACGATTGCGCTTTCGAGTTGCCGTGGCAAGTGCCGCTTCAATTGCCTCAAATACGATATCGTGGCCAATGTCCTTCTCTTTGGATAAAACATCGGCCATCATTAAAACGTCATCTTTGGTCATTTTTCGCTCTCCATAGCGAATCGCTCGCGCAGATCAATGGCCTGTTCGCCGGGGGCCGGGTGCCACCAGGTTAGCCTTTTCCATATCGTTAAACGGCAGTTCATAGGGCTCTCCATCCACCTCGACCACGACCGAGTCAGCTCCAACCTCCGAAAGGGTCCCAGTGAATCTGCGCCGGCCCATCTGCAGGCTGCGCATAGTAACTTTGATCTGATCGCCCTGGAACCGACTGAAATGCTCAGGGGTCACCAGTGGTCGATCAAGGCCTGGCGAAGACACTTCAAGTGTGTACTCGCCTTTAATGGGGTCCTCAACATCAAGAATGGCGCTCACCTGCCTGCTGACTTGTTCGCAGTCATCCAACAGGATGCCCCCGGGGGCATCGATGTAGACGCGCATCACCTGACCCGCTGTGCTTGATCCTGTCAGTTCAATCATGATGACCTCATACCCCATTCCCTCAAGAGCGGGTTCAAGTAAAGTCCTGATCCGGAGTGTATCCGCCGCAAAGACCATGCCTCTTTATTCCCCAACCTCGCTTACCTTTAGTCAAAAACTCCAAAAACAAACCCCGCTGTTGCGGGGCCATCGATCAATCTCCACATTTGGTAGCGGGGGTAGGATTCGAACCTACGACCTTCGGGTTATGAGCCCGACGAGCTGCCAGACTGCTCCACCCCGCAACAGCAACCGGTTATTATATTCGTATCGGTAATCACATTCAAGAAATCATAGCATTCGTCGAATCACCTAAGCTGAGCCGTGGCCCGCGACGGGCTGTCGCTGGTATTCGTTTTAGCCCTACCCTGATCTGACTAGAATACGCACTTAATGCTTTTTTTGAAAAATATGAAAAACATAGACCCAAGCGAGATTGCCAAGTTTGAAGCGCTGGCCTCGCGATGGTGGGACCCTGCCAGCGAGTTCGCGCCGCTACATCAAATCAATCCTTTACGTCTTGACTATATCGCCGGGCGTACTGCCCTTGATGGGTGCCGGGCACTAGACGTCGGCTGCGGGGGAGGACTCCTTACCGAGGGGCTGTGGTCTCGTGGCGCGCGTGTCATCGGCATTGATGCCGGCGCTGCGCCAATTGGCGTTGCCCGCCTTCATGCCCGCCAATCCAAGGCTGAGATTGACTATCGAATTATCACGGCAGAAGATCTCGCACAACAAAAAGAAGCGCCCTTTGATCTAATCTGTTGTCTTGAGATGCTGGAGCATGTCCCGGATCCTGCACAAACGGTTAACGCCTGCGCCCAATTGCTCGCCCCAGGGGGAGATATCTTTTTCTCCACTATCAATCGCAATGCCAAAGCTTTTCTTTTGGCTATTGTTGGCGCCGAATATCTACTCTCTCTTTTGCCCCGGGGAACTCACCATTATGAAAAGTTGATTCGCCCTTCTGAACTAGACCAGTGGGCTCGTGAGGCCTCATTACATTTTGAAGCAATCACCGGAATGCACTACAACCCGGTGTCGCGAAAATACCGGCTTGGGCCCGGAGTGGATATCAACTATATTGTTCACTATTCCAAACCTCTTGCTTCGTGACCGAAGATTCCGTGCCTTCTGGTGATCTGTCTGGCGGCACGGAATGCGTGCTTTTCGACCTCGATGGTACCCTTGCTGATACCGCACCGGACCTGGTAGATGCCCTTAACGCAGTACTCATTGGGGCGGGGCGGCAACCGGTAACCCTGGAACACGGCCGATGGTGGGTTGCCGGTGGCAGTGTACGCCTGATCCAGAAGGGCTTTAACTTATCCCTTAAGCAGGCCTCGACCAGTCCCCTGCGACAACAGCTCCTTGATTATTACGAGGAGCATCTTTGCGAGAAAACCCGGCTTTTCCTGGGTATCGAAAAGTTGCTGAGCGAATTTGATCGGCAAATGATGCCCTGGGGAATCGTAACCAACAAACCGGCTCGTTTTACCGAGCCCTTGGTTAAAGCGCTTGGCCTGCACGACCGCGCGGCCTCTATCGTTAGCGGTGATACCCTTTCTCGATCCAAGCCTGACCCTTTACCGCTGCTTCATGCTTGTGATGAGTCGGGCGTCGCAGCCAACCGGACGGTATATGTGGGGGACGACCTGCGCGATATCGTTGCCGGAAAGGCATCAGGCATGGCAACAGCAGCGGTGACCTGGGGATACGGCCACCCCTCACAAATTCCGAACTGGAAAGCCGACTGGGTCATCTGTCAACCTTGGGACATACTCGAGAGACTGCGCCTGAATCAAGGCGCGCCTAACAACTGATCAATGTCAACCACCGTGCGATGGCGGTCGTGACATTATTCACAGACCAGGGTGATCCTGGCAGTTAATACTTGCGCTGTCGTTGTGAGTAGAACCGTACAGTACAAGGAAGTACGCCGGAGAATAAGATGAACATCTATCCCCGGAAGGGTCGTCACAACGGCTGATACCCCGGCCCGGCCGGGGTATCTTATTTTCTCATGGCGACGGCGAATCCAGTGCTTCTTCAAGCTGTGGAATCGCTTCAAATAAATCCGCGACCCAGCCGTAATCCGCCACCTGGAAGATCGGCGCTTCCTCATCTTTGTTGATCGCGACTATGATTTTTGAGTCTTTCATCCCCGCAAGATGTTGAATAGCGCCCGAAATACCCACAGCGATATAAAGGTCCGGTGCAACGACCTTCCCGGTCTGGCCGACCTGGTAGTCATTAGGCACGTACCCAGCATCAACAGCGGCTCGCGATGCGCCAACGGCAGCCCCTAACTTGTCGGCCAAACTTTCCAGCATCTCAAAGTTCTCTGAACTTTGCATCCCTCTGCCGCCGGACACGATGATATCGGCCGTTGTCAGTTCAGGTCGCTCCGAGCGAGTCAATTCTTCGCCGATAAATTTCGACAGTCCGGCCTCCTGGCTTCCCGATACCATCTCGATCGGCGCAGCGCTGGCTTGCCCCGCCGCATCGAACGCGGTGCTGCGAACCGTAATCAGCTTTACCGCATCCAGGGAACGCACAGTCGCCAAGGCATTGCCTGCGTAAATTGGCCTTACAAAAGTATCAGGGCTCTCTATTGCGCTAATGTCAGAGATCTGTTGAACATCCAGTAGAGCCGCAACCCGAGGAAGCAGGTTTTTCCCATATGTCGTGGCAGGCGCCAGCACATGGGAATAGTCCCGGGCGATACTCTCAATTAATGGTGCCAGGTTTTCCGCCAGGCCATCGGTCAGGGCCGGATCATCAGCCATCAGGACCCGTGACACCCCGGCGACCGTAGCGGCTTCATCTGCCGCACCCTGGCAGTCCCCACCGGCGACCAGAAGATCTATCTCGCCACCCAGGACAACAGCTGCACTCACCGTATTCAGTGTTGCAGGACGCAGGCTCGTGTTGTCATGTTCTGCAATAACCAGAATGCTCATCAAATCACCTTTGCTTCGTTGCGAAGTTTATCTACCAGTTCTTGGGCGCTCGTCACGCGGGCTCCGGCCGCACGGGCCGGGGGATCAATTACCCTTATGGTTTCAAGGCGTGGGCTCACATCAACCCCAAGGGTCTCGGGGGTTAACATATCCAGAGGCTTCTTTTTTGCTTTCATAATATTGGGTAATGAAGCGTAACGGGGTTCATTAAGGCGAAGGTCGACTGTAACGATCGCCGGCGGGACCAGTTCAATATTCTCCAGGCCGCCATCCACTTCCCGCGTGACACGCACTGCCGCATCGTCAACTTCAAGGTGGGAGGCAAAGGTTCCAATCGACCATCCCAGCAAACCTGACAGCATTTGCCCGGTCTGATTGTTATCGCCATCGATAGCCTGCTTCCCAAGCAACACCAGACCGGGGGTCTCTTTTTCGACGACCGCCTTGAGCAACTTGGCAACGGCCAGCGGCTCAGGTGCTGGGTCTGCCTCGACCAGGATCGCGCGGTCGGCCCCCATCGCCAGGGCGGTGCGCAAAGTTTCCTGACTCTGGGCTGGCCCCACAGTAACCACAATAACTTCTTCAGCGTGACCCGACTCACGCAGCCGAATAGCTTCTTCGACTGCGATCTCACAAAAAGGATTCATCGCCATCTTGACGTTGTTTAATTCCACACCACTTTCGTCCGCCTTGACGCGCACTTTAATGTTGGCATCGATCACACGTTTAATCGGTACAAGTACTTTCATAGTTATTACTTCTCTTAAATTTCCGAGTTATTCATTTGCCCTGATCCGGGATCCGCAGGAGATGAGCGCACCTGGCCGGAAAATCAATCAGCAGACTGCACGCGCGGTATTCTATTTTCGGATGCAGTCGCCGTCTAGGGGTTTGCAAGGCACTGACAATTCCCAGTGCGACAAAGGCCTGGCCGCACCGAGAATGGTTCAACGCCTTGGTGTGGCCCAGGGTGGGCGAATGTGGCGTGAGGGGCTATGTCCTGGTCGTTGCCTAATCAACCCCGTTGGCACGCTGCGCTGATAATTAGACTTTCTGTCTCAGCCATCCACCCAAATGACCGAAATCAAACGCAGCCAGTCCCGCGGCAGCGCCCGAGCCAAGCGCAGGGCTCACAGAGAGCAGAACATACGGTCCATCAAGCCTTACATTACTCGACGGGTACCGGTTTTTGAACTTGCCAGCGAAGAGCTACTGAACCTGATAGAAGGAAACGCAGAAACGGTGCTGGAAACCATCGGTATCGAATTTCGCGATGATGCCGATGCGCTCAGGCGGTTTAAAGATGCAGGGGCGTCGATTGAGGGGGAGCGGGTTCGTTTTCCCAGGGGGATGTGCCGGCAACTGATCCAATCCAGTGCGCCCAGAGAATATACGCAGCACGCCCGCAATCCAGAGCGTAGCGTTCGTATTGGGGGTGATCACTGCGTGCTGGTTCCGGCATACGGCTCACCCTTCGTGCACGATCTGGACCGCGGCCGGCGCTACGCTACGCTTGCCGATTTTGAGAACTTTACCCGCCTGACCTACCTCAGTCCCTCACTGCACCACTCCGGAGGTACGCTTTGCGAACCAGTCGATATCCCGGTTAATAAGCGTCACCTGGACATGATCTACAGCCATCTGCGATTGTCCGACAAACCTTTCATGGGCTCGGTAACCGAACCTTCACGGGCCCAGGATACCGTCGACATGGCCAAGATTGTATTTGGCGCCGACTTCGTAGATCAGAACTGCGTTATCACCAGCTTGGTTAATGCCAACTCGCCCTTGACCTTCGATGCCATGATGCTCGGGGCCGCGCGTGTCTATGCCCAGAACAACCAGGCCACAGTGATCTCACCATTCATCCTGGCCGGCGCAATGTCGCCAGTAACGGTGGTTGGAACCTGCACCCAGATTCTGGCGGAGGCGATGGCCGGCATCTGCTTTACCCAACTGGTCCGACCTGGGGCGCCGGTGATCTTTGGAACTTTTTCCAGCGCGGTTTCGATGCAATCCGGGGCGCCTACCTTTGGCACCCCCGAGCCCTCGATGGTGATCTTTACCTGCGCCGCCCTTGCCCGCCGGCTCGGTGTACCGTTCCGCAGCGGCGGGGGGCTATGCGCATCAAAAATACCCGATGCCCAGGCCGCCTACGAATCGGCCAATACCCTGCAAAGCGCTATGCTCGCCGGTGTACATTTCATGCTGCACACGGCGGGCTGGCTTGAAGGCGGACTGGCGATGGGTTATGAGAAGTTCATACTCGATGCCGACCAGGCCGGCATGATTGAGGTATTCCTTTCGGGCGTGAACGATTCGGTTAATGGGCAGGCGATGGATGCGCTGGCCGAGGTGGGGCCAGGAAATCATTTTCTCGGCTGTGCTCATACCCAGGCCAATTTTGAGACGGCTTTTTACCGGTCAACGACTGCAGATAACAATAGTTTTGAGCAATGGCAGGCTGAAGGGAGCCTGGACGCAGCCCAAAGAGCTAATCGGACCTGGAAAAAAATGCTCGCCGATTACGAGCTACCGCCTATTGATGAAGGCATAGACGAGGCATTGCGCGAATTCATTACCCAGAAAAAAGCGGCAGTTCCCGATTCTAACGTCTGACAACTGACCGCTTGGGGCGAACTCTCCCAATGCAATGGTTCAGACGACTTCCCCGGGGTCTGCAAAGCGCACAATGACCCTGCGGTTCTGTCTGCCCTTTTTTTCAATCTTTTGGATTATCACCGATCCTATCTCGCCTGAACGCGCCACATGTGTACCGCCACAGGGCTGAAGATCCACCCCTTCAAACTCGACCAGCCGGATCCTCCCAACCCCCCGAGGGGGGCCAACCGACATCGTTTTTACCAAATCCGGTTGCTGATCGAGCTCTTCATCTGTGATCCAACTCAGGCGCATCGGTCGGTCTTGGCAGATCATTGCGTTTAGCTGATCGGTCAGCTTCAACTTATCCAGCGGCTCGGGCAGGTCAAAATCTAGGCGCCCCCTGCCATCGGCAATAGATCCCCCAGTTACCGGGGCGTCAACCAAGGCGCACAGCATATGCATGCAACTGTGCATGCGCATCACACGGTGGCGCCTTTCCCAGTCTATCCTCGCAGTAATCACCTCGCCCGGTTCAGGGGGTATTTCACCGTCACCCAGAATATGCAGTTGCGTACCCGAATCACCATCCGCGCGTGTATCAATGACCCGGACCTGCCGAGCATCTTCACAAACTAATATTCCGGTATCCCCGGGCTGCCCCCCTCCCTGGCAATAAAAAACACTCTGATCGAGCTCAACGCCTGAGTTGCAGACCCTTTGGACCGAGGCTGTACATTCCGCCCGATAGGCATCCTCGCGGAAAATTTCTAGAGTCATAACCTGCTCGCTACATCCGGACGCGGCTTGAACCTGGATCATACAGCGGACGCAAACTCGCAGTTGCCGGGACCCGCTCTCCCGCCACCTCAATCTCCCAGGCGCTGCCATCAATAAACCCTTGATTGATGGGTTCATCCGTCTCTATGTAACCCAGCCCGACACAGCCGCCCAGTGAATGTCCGTACATACCGGATGTTGTGCTGCCGACCCGTTTGCCATCGCACCAGATAGGCTCTTCGTGATAAAGCATAGGTTGGGGATCCTGTAACAAGAACTGAATCAGGCGCTTTTTGGGTGGCTGCTCTGAGGCGCGCAACAGCGCATCTCGACCGCGAAAACTATTGGGTTTATCGAAATCCACTGCGAAACGCAGGCCCGCTTCAAGCGGATTATCGTCGGGCGAGATATCGTGACCCCAGTGCCGGTAAGCTTTCTCAATCCGAAGACTGTTTAGGGCGTGCAATCCGGCCGGGCGAAGATCATAGGAATCCCCAGAGTCGGCCAGAACATCAAAAACGCCAAGCGCAAAATCACTCGGGATATATATCTCCCATCCGAGTTCACCAACGTAGGAAATGCGAGTCGCCCGCACCAGTGCATACCCCAGTTCGATTTCCTGGGAGGTGCCAAACAAAAACGCATCATTGGACAGGTCCGCCGGAGTCAGGGACTGTAATAACTCCCTTGACCGAGGCCCCATCAGGCTGATCACCGCGTAGCCCGCAGTCATATCGCTGACCCAGGCACGTTCGTCGGGGCGGATACTGCTGCGCAGCCAGTGAAAGTCCCGCATCTGGGATGCAGCGGCCGTGACCACCAGGAACTCGGTTTCTGACAACCGGGTGACTGTCAGATCAGCTTCTATGCCTCCCTGATCGTTCAACCACTGGGTATAAACCACCCGCCCAGGCTCGACATCCATACGGTTAGCTGAGACCCGATCGAGCACCGCGGCCGCGTCAACGCCCTGTAACAAGAACTTACCGAACGAGGTCATATCAAAAAAGCCAACGTTTTCCCTAACGGCTAGATGCTCCGCCGCAGAATGCTCGAACCAGTTCTGCCGGCCGTAACTGTATTCGTAGTGGGGTGACACGCCGGCTGGCGCGAACCAATTCGCGCGCTCCCAACCGGCCGTCTCACCAAAACAGGCGCCGCGCTCCTCCAGCCGCAGATGTAATGGTGAAGTACGCACCCCTCGGGCACTTTCAGGCTGCCGAAACGGCCAGTGCATTGCGTACAGCAGGCCCAGTGCTTCCACCGTTCGATCGTGCAGATACTTTTGGTTGATCTGAAAAGGCATCATTCGCCGAATATCGACATCCCACAGATCCATTGGCGGCTGATCATTGATAATCCATTCGGCCAACACTTTTCCTGCACCCCCGGCAGATTGAATACCGATTGAGTTAAAACCGGCTGCGACAAAAAAATTGGGGACCCGGGGATCTGGCCCAAGAAGATACCTGTCATCCGGGGTAAAACTCTCCGGTCCGTTGAAAAATATCTTTATTCCCGCATCGCCTAACACAGGGATTCGCTCAATCGCGCAGCCCAGGTGCTCCTCAATATGCGCCACGTCCTCAGGCAAAGTGTCGAATTCGAAACTATCCGGAATGCCATCCATACCCCAGGGTTTGGCCACGGGCTCAAACATCCCGACCAGCAGCTTGCCGGCATCTTCTTTATAGTAGTTGCAGACCGATGGCTCTCGGACTACCGGCAGGTTGCGAGGAAGATCTGGAATCGGTTCGGTCACAATATAGAAATGTTCCGCTGCGTGAAGCGGCACAGAAACTCCGCACATCTGTCCGACCTCCCGGCCCCACATACCCGCACAATTCACAACAGTTTCGCAAGCGATACGACCCTTGTCTGTGATCACAGCTGTGATCCGATCAGATTTTTTTTCAAGGGCGTTAACACGGGTTTGTTCGAAGATCCGAACGCCTTTATTCCGTGCGCCACGCGCCAACGCCTGGGTCGTATCAGTCGGATTGGTCTGTCCGTCCCGGGGCAAATACACCGCTCCGACCAGATCTTCAATGGACATGATGGGGTACAGTTCTTGAGCCTCAGCTGGAGAGATCACCTCGACTTCCAGGCCAAAACAGCTGGCCATTGAGGCGCCACGCTTTAGCTCCTCGAAACGCTCGGCATCCGTTGCCAAACTTAACGAGCCGGTCTGGCGAAACCCGGTTGCCTGACCCGTGACTTGCTCCAGGTTCTCGTACAGTTCGGTCGTGTATTGGGCTAGACGCGTCAGATTGTGGGTAGCCCGCAACTGCCCTACCAGCCCTGCCGCGTGCCAGGTCGTACCACTGGTGAGCGATTTACGCTCAAGCAGTACCACATCGGTCCAGCCCAGTTCCGCAAGATGGTAGGCCACGCTACATCCGATAATGCCTCCGCCAATTATCACGACCTGCGCCTGCTCGGGTAGTTCGCGGCTCATAGATGCTCCTTTAGTTAGGTCAACCCAGATTGACGTTTACCGGCAGCGGACTCGAGACGCCCTGCCTTAATGCCCGCCGATCCTTCTCCTGCCCGAGTCTAGCAAAGCCAAGTCTTATTGGTCGGACCCGGCCTAAGGCTGCTCAAATTCCTGGCTGAACACCCAATGGCACGGCCTGACCCAGGGATGGGCGCAAGATTCGGGTTGCGGTAATTTATCGGCATGCCTACTCTTAGCTTGAGAGCTAAACTGAGTACCCAACCCATGTCTGATTACGAACGCGCCGCTCGGGCGCTCACTTATCTGGAAACGCATTTCGAGGATCAGCCCAGCCTGGCCCAGACCGCCGCTGCAGTTGGATTAAGCCCGTACCACTTCCAGCGACTATTTAGACGATGGGTTGGTATCAGCCCTAAGCGATTCGTGCAGAATCTCACACTTAACAACGCCCAGCGAGAGCTTCGCAAAGGTCGGAGTCTGCTTGATACGGCACTCGCGGTCGGCCTGTCCGGCCCGGGTCGGTTGCACGATCTTTTTGTCACGTTACAAGGGATGACCCCAGCGCAATACCAAAATTACGGTCGACAGATGGATATATCTTACGGTGTCCATCCAACCCCTTTTGGGATCTGCCTGATTGGAATAACCGAACGTGGTATCTGCTGGCTGTCCTTTGGGGAATCCAAGAGCGACGCGGACACCGCGCAGATGGAGCAAACCTGGGGAGAATCCACCTTTCGCCGATCGCAGGTGCTCACCGGCGGATATGTGAAGAAAATCTTCCCAGGCGCAGGCGCTTTGCCCAACGACCCATTGCCTGTGCTGGTGCAAGGCAGCGAATTCCAGCTTCGTGTCTGGCGGGCTCTGCTTGGCATTCCGCTTGGCGCGACGGCCAGCTACGGCGATCTCGCCAAAACTGTCAAAGCGCCACATGCGAGTCGTGCGGTTGGCACCGCGGTAGGGCGAAACCCGGTCTCATTTTTGATCCCTTGTCACAGGGTGATCAGGGCAAACGGTGAAACAGGCCAGTACCGCTGGGGTTCGCCTCGAAAAAAGGCAATGCTGCGTTGGGAAAAACTGCACTTGCTTGGCACGTCCGAAAACCCCAGCAGTTAGAGAAGACTTCAGAAAATAAGATTTAGCATCAGCATCATGACGACCAGAAAGAGAACCGTCATGATTCCGCCTGCCCGCATGAAATCAATCACCCGATATCCACCCGGGCCCATGATCAACGCATTCACCTGATGGGTGGGGATTAGGAACGAGTTAGAAGTCGCCAGCGCCACGGTTAAAGCAAACATCGCAGGATCGGCGCCTGCGCCGATAGCAATGTTAACGGCCAACGGAACCAAAAGCACAGTAGCTCCGACATTAGACATCAGCAAGGTGAAGATCGTTGCCAGCACAGCAATACTGGATTGCAGCACCCATCCGGGTACATCGCCCATGAGAATGAGTGTTTGCTGGGCTATCCACGCTGCAGTGCCGGTGTTTTCCACTGCGAGTCCCAATGGGATCAAACTTGCGAGCAGAAAAACACTCTGCCATCCAATCGACTGGTAAGCCTCGTCTATGCGGATCACACCGCTGATAATCATCCCCACCGCCCCGGTCATTAGCGCAGCCGAAAGCCGTAAATCGCTGAACAAGATCAGACTCAGTGCCAACAGGAAAAATCCAGCCGCATAAGGCAGCTTGTGCGGTCGGGTATCGTCACGCGGAAAATCGGTGACCACCGCGAAATCGTTGTTCTCAGCGATGGGTGCAATATCCCGCCACCGGCAATGCAGGACGAGGGTATCACCCGCCTGCAGGACAAACTCCGGCAAGTCGCTGTCGATCACCTCGTCTATTCGGAAAATGGCCAGCACCGTTGCGCCATAACGCTGGCGCACCCCTATCTCACGCAAGGTCTTGCCTATAAGATTGGAGTCAGGTGGAATGACAACTTCCGCGATTCCGGCTGCGGTTGGACTCAATATTTCTGAGAATACATCCATCTCCTTTCGCAGCTCTAGAGCGTTCTCTGCACAGAATTCCTGAACTGACCCCAGTGGCCCCATGATCGCAAGATCGGTTCCAACCCACAGTTCGGTGTCCCCTGAAGGCGCAACGGTGAATTCATCGCCACTTCGCACCGCAACGATCCATCCTCCGCGCCCGGCGCTGTCGATATCAGAGACCATTGTTCCAGCTAACGGGCTATCCAGTGTGACTCGAGCCTCGTAAACTTCTCCGGCTATCCCATACACCTGGGAAAAGTAATGCAGAGTACTCCCTGATTCCTGAGGCTTATCCTTGACCACCGGCAGCACCAGGCGACCGAGAAAGACAAAGTACAAAATTCCGCACATCAGCATTACGATTCCGACCGGGGCAACGGAAAATAACGAAAAGGCCTGCATTGGCTCCACCGACGCAGACAAGTTCCGGTTGGAGGTTTCGATCAGGTCATTGAGGAGAATCAGTGGGCTGGAGCCAACCATGGTGATGGTGCCGCCTAGAATCGCACAGAACCCCATCGGCATCAGCAGGCGAGAGATCGGTAAATTTCCCCTTCTCGCTATACGGGTAACCACCGGCAAAAATAGAGCCGCAGCCCCAATGTTCTGCATAAAACTCGATATGATCCCGACCGTCGCCGAAATAATGGTGATAATTCGGCTCTCTGTGCGTCCACCATACTTGAGAATCTTCCCGGCCACCTGACTCATAATGCCGGTCTTGTCCAGCCCGGCACCGATAATCATCACGGCAATAATTGAAATAACCGCGTTACTGGAGAAGCCGTCGAAAAGATGAGCAATCGGTACCAGCCCATCGTGCCCCGGGACCATAGTCGTAAGGCCCAACAAGACCATGATCGCAATAGCAGCGACATCAACCCGGACAATCTCAAAGGCAAAGAGGAAAATCGTGAGACCCAATATCCCCATCACCGCTATCATCTCTGCGGTGAGTACAATAGTCTCAGTCAAAAAACCTCCCGGAACGTGATCTGCGCAGCGGCTACTCTTTTGACAGGAAACTGCCGTAACCACTGGTTTCACTATATCACAGGACGCCTTATTCTCTTGGCTGAGATCATTGAAATTTGTTATCTAACGATGTTCATGCCCTTATATTCCTCCATCCAGAAAACCCAGTCGGCTGATCACTTCAAAGGCCTACACAGACTGGCAAGTTCGTTATGAAAAAACGAGTTCGCAGCCCGTTCCACCCCAAATATGTGGGCAGTTGGGTCGCGCTGGGACTGCTGCGCCTTCTGGCCAAAGTGCCTTTGCCATTGCTGTACCATGTCGGCACGCTACTGGGCGATCTGCTGCGGATGGCAATTTCCTCGCGGCGACGTATCGCTGAGCGCAACCTTGCACTTTGTTTTCCCGAAAGGCCTGAAGATGAGATAACCGCAATGGCCCGGGAGAACCTTCGCAATACGGCGCGAATGCTCCTTTATACGGGTTATGTCTGGTGGGCTTCGCCTGAGCAGCTGATGCAAAATGTCCGCATCCGCAACCCAGAGGTGTTAGATGAGATTCTTGCCACCGGTCAGGGTGTCATTATCCTTGCGCCCCATTTTCTTGCTCTGGAACTGGGCGGTGTATACCTGTCTTTGCGTTATCGCGGAGTCAGCGTCTACCAGCGTACCCGTAATCCTGTCTTCGACCGCTATATGCTCCGGGCACGAGAGCGCTTCGGTGCCCGTCTATTTGAGCGTAAAAACGATCTCAAGCGTATGGTTCGCGCGGTCCGCGCCGGCGAAGCCTGCTATTACCTTCCGGACCAGGATCCCGGGGCCCGTCGAGCTGTTTTTGCACCTTTTTTCGGGATACCCACAGCTACCTGGCCCGTGCTGGGACGCCTCGCCAGGATGAGCCGCGCACCGATCGTGCCCTGCGCGACCTACCTTCTACCGCGAGGTGAAGGGTTTGAATTGATCATCCACCCGCCACTTAAGGATTTCCCCACACCCGAGATTATCGAAGATGCCAAGCGGATGAATCTTGCTATTGAATCATGTGTGCGAAACTCGCCACTTCAATACTTCTGGGTGCATAAACGGTTTAAAACCCGCCCCCCGGGTGCATCCGATCCCTATGCCTGAGTCGCGCGCAGATCGCACCCGCCGATATGCATGAGAATCGCCCCTGTCCAGCCCGATGATGGAGTCCGATCTGGGTCGAGGCAAACCCAATGACAGGGCCTCTAGGTACCCAAAACCGAGGGTTTTAAACCGATCGGCGCAGCCGCCACGTATTGCGCTCAGAAACTGTCGATTCGATCCTTAAAGCCTCGTCGAACAATGAGACGCTCGGCAGAGTTGTCTAGATCGAAAACGAAGTTGCCCAAAATACTTAATACAAAAACGTAGATCAGGCTCGCGCTGACACCACTCTAAACAAGCTATATGTTTTGCCAGGGTTGACGCTCTTTGACAGCCATCGGG
>CAJWEF010000001.1 GCA_913031305.1 uncultured Acidiferrobacteraceae bacterium | reverse complement strand
TCGACCAGCCATTGTCCGTCGCGGTCGGGACATATCGCTTTCCAGCCCGTGGCCTTGCCATCCACCTCGGTCATCACGTACTGCTCCCGGGCCTTGCGGCTATAACGGACCTGAGCCTTGTTTCCATCCGGATCGCTCACCGGGGCACTCGCCAAATAACGGTGCTTAGGGTCGAGTTCATCCTTAACGGTGAGTATCTCCTCGACCAACGGGGCACGGGTTTCGCGATTTCGGGGAAACTGGCTGGCCGCCAGAAAAATGCCTGAAGCACCATCGCGCAACAGGTAAAAATCATCAACTTTTTTACACGGTAAATGCGGCATAGGTATGGGGTCCGCCCGAGGCGGAGCCGGCTCACCATTTCTCAGCAGTTTTCGGGTGTTCTTACAATCCTCACCGGTGCAGCCGAAATACTTGCCAAAACGGCCAGTCTTCAGTTGCATTTCAGCCCCGCACTTCTCACATTCAAGCACCGGGCCATCGTAGCCTTTCAGCTTAAATTCCCCCTCCTCTATCGCGTAGCCAGAACAGTCGGGGTTATTACCGCAAATGTGCAACTTGTGGTCTTTGTCGATCAGGTAAGCTTCCATGGCGCTATGACAAACCTCGCAGCGACGCGTGCGGACCAGTCGTTGCACCTCGGCATCCTCATCGAGACTCGCATCCTCAACATCATCTCCGGAGACAAGGTTTAAGGTCTGGGTACAGCGTTCCTTGGGCGCCAGACCGTAGCCTGAGCAACCCAGGAATACACCGGTTGCCCCATTGCGTATCTGCATATGTCGAGCGCAAGTCGGGCACGGAATATCTGTATCTGTGGGTAGATTCGCCCGCATGCCTCCAACGGCTGTTTTTCCCTCGCCTTCGCCATTGGCCGCATCCAGTTTCTGAGTGAAGTTGTCATAAAACCCATTCAGGACGTTCTTCCAGTCTTTTTTGCCAGCGGCGATCTCATCAAGGGTCTCTTCCATTTCAGCTGTAAACCCGTAATCCATCAGTTCGCTGAAGTTCTCACGCAACCGGTCAGTAACAATCTCACCCATCTTCTGCGCATAAAACCGCCGATTGGCAAGCCGGGCATAGCCGCGGTCCTGGATCGTCGAGATAATCGACGCATAGGTCGAAGGGCGGCCAATGCCACGTTTTTCGAGCTCCTTTACCAGGCTGGCCTCGGTAAAACGTGCCGGGGGTTTGGTGAAATTCTGCACTGGCTCGAGCTGCTTCAGAGTCAGCCGACGCCCCTTGGGGATATCTGGCAGTTCTATATTTTCCTGCTTGCCAGCCGGCGGTAAAGCACGGGTGTGGCCGTCAAAAACCAGAATCCGCCCCCGGGCCCGCAGTTCGAAATCACCACAAGTGGCCGTCAGGGTTGAACTCAGGTACTGGGCATGGGTCATCTGGCAGGCAACAAAATAATTGCGTATCAGGTCATACAGGCGTTGCTGATCAGCCTCCAGCGAAAGATTGCTCCCACGTTGGCGCACATCAGTCGGTCGAATCGCTTCGTGAGCCTCCTGCGCCCCAGCTTTACTGGCATAAACATTCGCCGAAGCAGGCAAATATTTCTCGCCGAATTGGTCATGGATGTGCTGCCGACAACTTGATAACGCATCAGCGCTCAAGTTGGTGGAATCGGTACGCATGTAGGTGATTAAGCCAGCTTCGTACAATCGCTGGGCCAGCATCATGGTCTTCTTTACAGAAAAACCCAGTCGGGTGCTCGCCGCCTGCTGCAAAGTAGAGGTGATCAGCGGCGGGTTGGGCCGTGACTGAGTCGGCCTGTCTGTGCGATCTGATACCTGGTATGGGTTCTGGGCTAAATCCGCCAGTGCGGCCTGGGTCTGGGTTTGGTTCTGAGGGCGGAAATTCTCGCCACCCTGCTTAACCACCTGCAGGCGAAGTGGTCCTTCGACACATTCAGTATCAGCAAATACTTCCCAGTACTCTTCCGGTACAAAGGCGCGAATTTCGCGCTCACGCTCAACCAACAAACTGACTGTAACTGACTGCACCCGACCAGCAGACAGCCCGCGGGCGATTTTCGCCCAAAGCAACGGCGAAAGCATAAATCCAACCACGCGATCAAGGAAACGACGGGTCTGCTGCGCCTCTACTTTATGATTGTCGAGCGTGCCTGGATGCTCAAAGGCCTCATGAATTGCCTGGCGTGTAATTTCATTAAAAACTACCCGTCGATAACGCTGTGGATCACCGCCAATCACTTCTTTGAGATGCCAGGCGATCGCTTCGCCCTCGCGATCCAAATCAGTGGCAAGATAGATTGAATCGGCAACAACTGCGAGTTTTTGCAACTCAGAGACCACCTTGATCTTATCGGGCAGAATCTGATAGTTCGCTTCCCAGTTATTCTGCGGGTCTACCCCCATACTCTTGACCAGATTACTATAGGTCTTTTTCTTGCGGTAACGCGCCTTGACAGCCGGTGACATTTTTCTGGTTTTCGCCGCTTGGCGCGCGCGCTCTTTGGGGTCTGCCTTTTTTTTCGAACCACTGACTGGCAAATCACGAACGTGGCCAACGCTTGATCTGACCACGTATTCGCGGCCTAAGTACTTATTGATGGTTTTCGCCTTGGCCGGCGACTCGACAATGACTAAAGACCTGCCCATAAATATCAAACTCGTTTACTGAAACCGTGAATTCCCGTTTAGTCGACTCACCACTCGAACCTGTCGCAACTATCAGATCATGGCATATCGGCTCTCAACTCCGAATTACCGAACCAGGATTAGGCCCACCCATGGCAGCCTTTCAGCGATCACTGAGTCAGTGCTCGCTGATGGTTTTTCGAAGCCAAACTCAACGCAAACGCAAATACCCGCCTGCACAACTGCGTACCAGGCCTGCCAACTCCATCCTTATCAGCATGGCGCAAACCTCGCTGATCGTCAAACCTGACCGCTGGGCAACCTGGTTGACACTGGTGGGAGCAAAGTCCACAACGTCAAGGGCCAGGGTGCACCAGAATGGCTGTTTTCCTGCAGGTTTCACGATTTCTTGCACCTCTTTCGACAGTGACAGATGCTCAACAATCTGCCGCGCCGACTCCACCAATTGGGCGCCGTCACGGATCAACTGGTGAGGCCCACGGGAGAGCGGTGAATTGATCGAGCCAGGAACCGCAAACACCTCACGACCCTGATCAGCAGCAAAACCGGCAGTAATCAGGCTACCGCTTCCTGGCGCCGCCTCAACGATCAGCGTACCCAGGCTCAGCCCACTAATAAGTCGGTTGCGCTGGGGAAAATGGTGTCGCCGGACGCCGGTGCCAAGTACAAATTCTGAAACTACCAGGCCACCTTCCGAGATCTGATGGGCAAGGTCACGGTGACATCGAGGGTAAACGATATCCAGACCCGTGGCACACGCGGCAATCGTTGGGCCGCGAACCTTTAGAGCGCCGCGGTGGGCAGCGCTATCAATCCCAAGTGCAAGTCCGCTCGCAACTACAACCCCAATCGTTGCAAGCTCACTGGCAAAATCATGGGCGGTTTCAACCCCCGCCGGGGTCGGATTTCGACTGCCGACAATCGCGAGTGCCGGACCTTGCAGTAAGGATTCATTGCCGGTGCAATAGAGCACCACGGGCGGGCAAGAGATTTCGCGCAACAACGCAGGAAATTTCGGATCAGTCAGGCCGATCACCGAATGTCCTGGGCTGGCAAGCCATTTTGCGTCCTGCGCCACCAACCGCTCGCTACTGCGGCCGCCAAGTGTCAACCTTGACCCAGAACGCGACCAGTTCTGCCTGGGCAAAACCGATAAGTCAGCGCTGAGCGCTTCGAGGGGGTCAGGAAAATGCTGGAGCACAACCCGCTTGATACTTTCGGGGAGAGTTGCGCGTCCAATACGCAGCCAGGCTAAATTTCTTTCGTCCATAATTGGCCCTCCTTGGCCTTGTAATCAGCAACAGCGAAAACCAGTCCGCTTATGCTTGCCGGGTGCTTCCATGCCCCGGCGAAAATGTCAGATACCGGGGTTCACTACCCTATCGCTGAGCTGGATCGCGCGCTCAACGTCGCGGACCAGTGCGTAACTCACTCGATCAAAAACCCGAAAGACCAGCAATTCACCGGAACGTCCCTCGGGCAGAGCAATCAATTCTGCCTCGCCGCTGGCCAGGCGTCGCTTACCCGGCAAGCGTTCGGCGCAACCCAGCAGCCGTGCATGCACCGTGCTCATGGCAACCGTGGGCAAGGTGCAGCGATCAGCACTAACCGCTGGCCGAACAATATCTCGGGTCAGCAATAAAGTCCTATCCGGGTGCACCACCATGAGAATATCTCCGGGAGTCAACCCATCCTGACTCCCGGCAGATATCACGACAACCGAAAATAACCCTGCTCCGCTGATCGCACCAAAAGTGCTGACGACATGTGCGTCCACGGCAACCCGCGGTACCTTTGGATAAAGATACGGCAAACCAATCACTTCCTGTCTAGAAATCAATCGATCACCAGGGCTCACCTCTTCAACACTGCTGACAATGGTCAATCGGGCGACATCACCAGGCTCATCCAACCGAGCTGTACCCAGATATTGAGCCGTCACCCCCAATTCCTCCCCGCTGACTGGATGCGTCAATGCGCGGTCCGGGCGAAAAATCGTGTACAACCCCGTTGCTGATGTCGGCAGACTCTGAGCATAAAAACCACTGAACTGGCCCAACAAAACGTCGCCATCTAGACCACTAATGACACGACCGGCAACCGCGGGGTCTACCTCATCCATCAGTAACGGGTAGCTAAGAAACGGTGTAATCGCATCCGGAGGAATTACGGCTGGTACTCGCGCTGGTGCCTCGATGCGTATTGCCGGACTGCGCTTCTCAACAGCCAGCACTTTGAACTGCGCCGCAGCATCTTCATCTTGCGGTGAAATAACAAGGGTTTCGCCGGGCACCAGTTCACCGCGTTCGATCAATTGCGGATTTCGCGCCAGTAGTTCAGGCCACCGCAATGGATCCCCCCACAGCCGCGCAGCGATGCTCCAAAGAGTATCACCGTTCTCGACTGTATAGAGTGGCGGCAAAAGGCGCTCTGCCTGGACCGGAGCGCATACTGACCCGAGCACAAGCATGCAAAACACAAACCATTGCACAAAGAGCCGCCCTGCAGGGCGCTGTTTCAAAGCGCTCAGCATACCTTTTCGCCAGATAATTCCGTTAGAATCCGCAGTCATTGCATTCATTCCTCGCCGCATCTATTGTAGTGTAGACAAAAGTTGCCGTGCGAGCCAAGCGAACCAGTTCACAAACCCGGGGCTTGCACTGAAACCATGGCGTTGCTCAATATTCTGGTGTACCCCGACCCCCGACTGCGAAAACAGGCTAGGCCTGTTGAGACCGTAGATCAATCGGTCAGACAACTTGTGAAGGATATGGCTCAAACCATGTACGCCGCACCAGGCATTGGGTTGGCAGCTACCCAGGTGAACGTCACAAAACGTGTCGTGGTGATTGATATTTCAGAGACCCACGACCAACTACAGGTCTTTATCAACCCGGTCATTTCCAGTTCTGGCGAAACCATTGAATCCGAGGAGGGCTGCTTGTCGGTTCCCGGAATCATCGAGCCTGTAGCACGCTTCTCACAGACCAACGTCACAGCGCTGGATAGCGACGGAATGCCCATCGAGTTGCATACCGAGGGACTACTGGCAATCTGTATCCAACACGAAGTCGATCACCTGGATGGCAAGGTATTCGTAGACTATTTATCTCAGCTTAAGCGTGACCGTATTCGCAAACGCCTCGTTCGCGAATCCCACTCGGAGCGCCCCACTGGCGGCGACAAAGAGAACGTGCCTGTTATCTGACAACAGTGACCCTACGCGCAGTTTTTGCTGGTACCCCTGATTTCGCAATACCTTCACTGGAGGTCATGCTCGATTCCGATGTGGAGGTATGTGCCGTGTACACCCAACCAGATCGCCCGGCTGGACGCGGCCGCAAACTGCGTGCGTCCCCAGTCAAAGAACTCGCACTGCGTCACGGGCTGACACTGCGCCAGCCAGCCGATCTGGAAACTGAGGCACCGTACCTATCCACACTGGACATCGACCTCATGGTAGTTGTCGCGTACGGTCTGATCCTGCCGCGCGCTGTGCTGACGACACCACGCCTGGGATGCATAAACGTTCACGCTTCACTGTTGCCCCGGTGGCGTGGCGCTGCGCCCATTCAGCGAGCCATTGAAGCCGGGGACACCCGTACTGGCGTAACCCTGATGCAGATGGATGAAGGGCTCGATACCGGTCCTGTCTTAGCGACCGCCGATACATTAATCAATGAATGTGAAAACAGCGGATCTTTGCACAATCGCCTCGCAACGCTGGGTGCACAAGCGCTTCGAGGCCTGTTGGCTCGACTAGATCAAACGCCCGTCATCGGCACACCGCAGGCTGCCACCGGAGCCTGTTACGCACAACAACTCACCCGAGCCGAAACCTGGCTTGACTGGCGGTCACCCGCCGAGGTGCTGGAACGACGCATCCGAGCCTTCAATCCCTGGCCGCTGGCGCGCTCGCGGCTGGGCGACATGGATTACCTGATCCGACGGGCTCGCGCGAAACCGTCCTGTACTAGCGCGGATCCTGGCATGGTTCTCGCCGCCCAAGATGGGTTGATTCAGGTGCAAACCGGCAATGGAGCGCTTGAGTTACTGGAACTGCAGCGTCCAGGCGGTAAAGCGCTGGATACCCGAGCCTTTCTCCATGGTCACCCTATCAAACCCGGCTCGATTTTCACAGCCCGGGGGGCAGATCATGCCCAGCGCTGAAGTTTGTGCCGTCGCCGCTCGTATAGTCCATGATGTTGTCGCCCAGGGTCGCTCTTTGGAGATGGCAGCCAAGAAGCATCTGAGCACCGTCCCGGCGCGCCGCATTAGCGAAATCCGGGAAATCGCCTGGGGTACGCTGCGCTGGTGGCACCGCTACCACGGAGTTTTGTCGCGCCAATTACATCGGCCACTACGTGCCCGGGATCGAATACTCGAATCGCTGTTGGTGTGCGGGCTTTACCAGTACGATCACCTGGACGAACCCGATTACGCGGTGACAGCCAGCACTGTCGACGCCGCAGCACTGCTTGGCGCTCCAAAAGCGACCAGCCTGATAAACGCCGTATTACGCTCTCACTTACGGGCTAAGACCAGTACCGAACCCGCCAGTGATGAAGAACTCTTTGCGACTCCCCGCTGGTTACTGAATGCGATACGCAAAGCCTGGCCCAATCAGTGGAACCAAGTGTTGGAGGCAGCCAACCGTAAACCTCCCATGACATTACGGGTTAACGCTTTGCAGATGTCGCGTGATGAATACCTTAAGTGGCTGCGGCAACAAGGATTCAGCGCACAGACCTCAACACTTAGCCCCTGGGGTGTCATTCTGGATAAACCTGTGTCCGTGGCTGAACTTCCTGGCTTTGCAGCCGGCAAGGTGTCAATACAGGATGCTGCGGCGCAAATGACGCCAATATTTTGCCAGCCTGCTCAAGGGGCTCGGGTCCTCGACGCCTGTGCAGCGCCCGGCGGAAAATGCACCCATCTGCTCGAGGTGTATCCGCAGATTAAATCGCTCACCGCGCTTGATCGACCAGGCCGTACAGAAGCGATCAGTGACAACCTGACTCGACTCGGCTTGACAGCGAAACTCATCGCGGGCGACGTCCTACAGCCCGAAACCTGGTGGGATGGTCAATTATTTGACCTAATCGTATTGGACGCACCGTGCAGTGGGACCGGAGTCATGAGGCGACACCCTGATATCCGCCACCATCGGCGAGCTTCTGACATCATCACGTACGCAACAACCCAGGCACAAATGGCAGCGCGGCTGTGGCCTTTGCTCGCTCCGGGTGGGCAATTGCTTTACATTACCTGCTCGGTCCTGCCACAAGAGAATGACGGCCCCTTGCTTGAGTTACACCGTAAACACTCTGGAGAAAAACCCGAAAAACCGACCGTATCAGGCGCCCTGACAACTGAACTGGGAAATCAGTTTCTGCCTGACGAAGAGCATGATGGCCTGTACTTTGCATCGTTATTCAAGGATTAAGGCTACGAACATCGGCAAGACCGTATAATTCGGCCCAGCCCGAAAATCACCTTCTATGTTTTTTCAGCCAAATTCCGGCGCCGCCCGGCCAACCCGCCTGTTGCAAGCATTGCTGCTGGCAATGCTACTCGCCGGTTTTTCGATACCCGCGCACGCCCAATTCGCCGTTAATTCGGGGCAATCGAAACTGGCTGGGGGCTTACTCAGCACCTCGGCACAATTGACCCTAAAGATCACGGGTGATCCTGCTCAAGCGCTGTCCAAAGGTATTGGGCTTACCATAGTGGTACAGACCCGACTTTACCGGGCCAGCCTGGCATCATGGTACTTTAAGGTAGCAAACTGGGAGCAGCGCTTCCGCGTGGAGCACCATGCATTGTCCAACCGTTACACCCTGACCCAGGTCGCGACGGGGACGACCGATGATTTCCCTACTCTGACTGAAACGCTGAGCGCCATAGGTCGCTTTGCAACGACAGTTGACTTGCCCGCGGGAACCCATGAGAACGATGACCTGCAGATGCGTCTGCAGGTTTCGCTAGATCGCAAAAGCCTGCCCGGACCTTTGAAACTGGTTGCCCTTATCTTTAAGGATTGGCAACTGCGCAGCAGTTGGGGACGCTGGAAGGTCAAGACCCGGTGAATCGATCCCTGGGGTTTGCGCTCACGCTAGCCCTGTCAATCGTTCTGCTGGTGGCATCTATTCTGCTCAGCCAGAGCGCGAAGAACGATGACCTTTTTGGTGGCCACTACGTGGCGCTCATCGTTTTAAATGTTGTGGGAATTGCCATCCTGGCGATCCTAACCTTCTTCCAGATCCGCAGGCTCGTTATCCAGTTCCGCAATCGGACTCTGGGGTCCCGACTGACGCTTCGCTTTATCGGGACCTTCGTGATCCTCGCTGTTGTGCCGCTCGCGATGGTCTATTATTTTGCAGTCCAGTTTCTGAGCCGAAGCATCGACTCGTGGTTTGACGTCCAGATAGAACAGGCTCTCGACGACGCGCTACTCCTGGGAAGAAGCACACTGGAAGCAACCAAACTCGATGTGATCCAGCAGGCACGTAAAACCGCACGGCTAATCGAAACGACTACCTCGTCGTTTCAACTGTACAACCTGCTTGACAGGCTTCGCGAAGCCGGAGCATTTGAGGAAATGAGTCTACATTCGGCCAGCGGCCGAATTCTGGCATCCAGCAGCAAGATGGCGATATCACTGGTGCCTGATGCGCCGGATAAGCAAGTCCTGAGAAAAGTCCGTCGCGACCAGATATTCGCTGAATTTGAGCCCACCCAGGACCGTGGACTGATGCTCCGGGTAGCGATACCCGTGCCTGGCCTTGGAGTTAGTACGCCGGCAAGAGTGTTACAGGTACTGCATCAATTGCCGCTGCGTTATTCGCGCCTAGGAGAGAGCGTAGAGTCGGCTTCGACAGAGTATGAAAAACTGAAATACCTGCGTGGCCCACTGACCGTCAGCTTCGTATTAACGCTGACACTGATTACCGTCATGACATTGCTGATCGCACTATGGGCGTCGATAGTTCTTGTCCAAAGACTGGTCGCGCCGCTTCGCGACCTGGCCGAAGGCACCCAGGCGGTTGCCCGAGGCGATTACAATAAACAATTGCCGGTCCACAGCGGAGACGAACTCGGCGTGCTCGTTGACTCCTTTAACCGGATGACCCGCGAAATCGGCAACGCCCAGCAAGTCGCCCTGGAAAGCCAGCAAAGAGCTGAAGCGGAGCATGCCTACCTCAATACCGTACTGACACATCTTTCGGCTGGAGTGCTCTCGTTTGATGGGCAACAACACCTACGCACCTATAACGCGGCAGCAGAGCGGATTCTTGAAGCGAACCTGGAGAACTTCATCGGTACCGGAATCAACCCATTGCGCGATGCCCTGCCCGGGGCGGCTACTCTGTTGGGTACGGTAGAAAATGGCATGAGACAGCAGACCAAGGAATGGCAGCGTGAAATCAGTGTCACTGGTGCCAACGGCCGGCATATTCTGATCTGCAGCGGTACTCGACTGGATGCCGAAAGCGTCGACCCAGGCTATGTGGTGGTTTTCGAAGATGCAACCGAATTACTCAAGGCGCAGCGGGACGCCGCCTGGGGTGAAGTGGCGCGCCGGCTCGCCCATGAGATCAAGAACCCCCTGACCCCAATACAGCTCTCAGCTGAACGTATCCGCAACAAATACCTGTCGGTCGTCGATCCTGAACAGCGCGAAACACTGGATCGATCAACTAGAACCATCGTGCAGCAGGTCGAAGCGATGAAAACCATGGTCAATGCCTTTGCCGAGTACGCTCAGCCGGCGCCGTTGCAATTGCTCCTGATCGATATCAACCAGTTAGTCACCGACACCGTCGAGCTTTTTCGGTCCGGAGCAACACCCATCAAACTACTGACCGATCTGGACACCACGCTGGGACAGACACGGGCTGACCCCAACGCCTTGCGCCAGGTTCTGAACAATCTCGTTATCAACGCACAAGATGCCCTTGAGAGTGATTCAGGTGAAGTCATAATCAGTACTCGCTTGAACGAAAGCACTCAAGGCATCAGCCTCACGGTCCATGATAATGGCCCGGGGTTCGACCCGCAGACCATTGACCGAATCTTTGAGCCGTATGTGACCTCAAAGGAAAAAGGCAGCGGACTGGGACTGGCGATCTGTCGTCGGATTGTCGAAGAGCACGGTGGCAATATCCGCGCGACCAATCTGCCCAACGGCGGGGCTACCGTTATAATTTCGCTCCCGCCGCGCCAGTAATGCCCAGGGCCCTCAAACGCACAATAACCCTATGAGCCCATTTACTGTTCTTGTCGTCGATGATGAGCCGGATATACGGCAAGTAGTCAGCGATATCCTGAGTGACGAAGGGTACACCGTAACAACCGCCCAGGATGCAGCAACGGCCCGCGTCTGCTATGTCGAGGATCGCCCTGACCTGGTGCTGCTGGATATCTGGATGCCGGACACCGACGGCATCGCCCTGCTTCGCGAATGGCGCAAGAATTCGGACGTACTACAAACTCCAGTCATCATGATCTCTGGCCACGGCACGGTAGAAACTGCGGTCGAAGCCATTCGCGTCGGTGCCTATGATTTTTTGGAGAAACCGCTGTCCACTGCCAAGCTACTGGTTACCGTAGCCCGAGCACTTGAAAACGTGCGGCTGCAAACTGAAAATCTGCAATTGAGAACACGCCTCGAACCTGCCGCCGGTTTAATCGGCCACAGTGAATCTCTAGCTGAACTAAAGCAACTGATCAGCCGGGTGGGAACCACCGACCAGCCAGTTATGATTCGCGGGGAAGCAGGCTCAGGCAAAGGTGTTGCGGCCCGTGCGTTGCATCAGGCCAGCAGACTTTCCAGCGGACCATTTATCGAAGTGAATCTTGGCGCGCTGCCCGCTGAAAGCATCGGCGCTATCCTGTTCGGAACAGAAAGCGAAGGTGTCACTCGTCCTGGACAACTGGAGCAGGCCAACGGCGGCACGTTGGTGCTTGACGAGATCGGTGATCTAAATCTCGATGCCCAGGCCAAACTGCTCAACGCCCTTGAAGGTGGCCGTTTCTTTCGCTTGGGCGGTACAACACCACTTGACTTGAATACCCGCCTCGTGGCCACTTCGAACCAAGCTCTGGAACAAAAAATGGCCGACAAATTGCTACGGGAAGACCTTTTCTATCGTATCAATACGGTTTCGATACAGGTTCCACCCCTGCGTGCACATCGAGAGGATATTCCGGATCTGATCAATCACTACGTTCAGCAAATTACTGAGAACCAACGCCTACCCTTTCGTCGATTTTCCATCTCGTCGATCAATTACCTCCGTAACCGTCCATGGCCGGGAAATGTGCGTGAGTTGATCAACTTTGTTCACCGTATGCTGCTGACAACAACCTCAGAGGAGATTGAGGCCGAAGAGACTCGTGAGGTCATGAGCCAAAGCGCGACTCCGCTTGACGAAGTCGAGGAAAAAAATGCCTGGCGGGATTTCGGTCGGCCGCTTAGATCTGCGCGAGAAGGTTTTGAGCGTGACTACCTAGAATTCCATCTGCACCAAACCGGTGGAAATATCAGTGAACTGGCGCGGCGGGCCGAACTCGAGCGCACGCATCTGTACCGCAAACTTAAAGGCCTGGGCATCAACCCCAAGGCTGAAAAGTATCGCCAATGAAACTCGTTAACCGCAGGGAACCCTACCCGTGAAAATAATCATTCTGGGCGCAGGACAAGTTGGCACCTCCATGGCGGAGATTCTCTCCCGCGAAGACAACGATGTGACTCTGGTCGATATCGACAATGAAAAACTCGACGGACTTCAGGATCGACTCGATATTCGTACCCTGCACGGGGCTGCCTCTCATCCAAGCATACTGGAACAAGCCGGCGGACGAGACGCTGATCTGGTGCTCGCGGTAACCGGCCAGGACGAAGTCAATATGGCGGCCTGCCAGATTGCTCATTCACTGTTTAATACGCCTAAAAAGATCGCGCGAATCCGGTCAGCAGAATACCTCTCCCATCCAGGCATCTTCACCGATGAAGCGATTCCGATTGACGTCATTATCAGCCCCGAGCATATCGTTACCCAGCATATTCTGCATCTGATTGAGTATCCAGGTGCATTGCAGGTGGTTAATTTTGCTAGTGATCGAATTCAGCTGGTGGGAGTTCGGGCTGACAGGGAAAGCCCTCTGATCGGCCGCGAACTTAAAGCTCTACGCGAAGACCTGCCCAACGTGGACACCCGCGTTGCTGCAATCTACCGTCAGGATCGGGCGATCCCCCCTGAAGGTAACACTGTTATCGAGCCGGGTGACGAGGTATTTTTTCTGGCTGCCCGCGAAAATATCCAGTCTGTCATGAGCGAACTTTGCGCGGTAGAAAAGCCCGGCCGCCGCATTATGCTCACCGGCGCAGGTAATATCGGGTTGCGCCTCGCGCAAACCCTCGAAAAGTCCCATTACCACGTCAAACTGGTTGAGCACAATGCAGTCCGGGCAAAACAGGTTTCCGGGCAACTCGACCGTACCGTTGTCCTGCATGGTGACGCTGCAGATGAAGAATTAATGCATCAGGAGAATATCGACAGTATCGATATATTCTGTTCGCTGACTAACGATGACGAGGCCAACATTCTCTCTGCCATGCTTGCTAAACGACTCGGAGCGAAACGTACCATGGCTCTGGTAAACCGCTCTGCTTATGTTGATCTGATGGAAAACACACTGGTCGACATCGCCATATCACCACGCCTTGCGACGGTTGGCTCACTGCTCACCCATGTCAGGCGCGGCGACATGGTCGCGGTTCATTCTTTGCGACGCGGTGCTGCCGAGGCCATTGAGGCCATTGCCCATGGAGACAAAACCAATTCCCGAGTCGTTGGTCGCTCGATTGAAGACATCTCGCTGCCTCTAGGCATCATGCTGGGCGCTATTCTCCGGGGAAAGGATGTCGTCATCGCCCATCACGACACGGTGATTGAATCGGAAGACCACGTCATTCTTTTTGTAGTCGACAAACGTCACATCCGTGAAGTCGAACAACTGTTTCAGGTAGCGGTAACCTTCATTTAAGGGGGGCCTACAGCCATGCTATCCACCGCTGTGCTGAAGATTCTGGGCGTGTTGCTGGTCATGTTCAGCACGACACTACTGCCGCCGCTGATGATCGCACTGATTGGCGGCGATGGTGGAGCGCTTGCGTTCTTTATCGCCTGGCTAGTCACCATTGTGGCAGGGTTAGCCTTGTGGCTGCCACTACGCGCAAAAAAAAGTGAGCTTAGAGTACGAGACGGCTTCCTGGTCGTGGTGCTGTTCTGGACCGTATTAGCTCTGTTCGGCGCATTGCCGCTACTGCTTTCCCCCGATCCGCAGTTGAGTATCACGGACGCATTATTCGAATCGATGTCGGGCCTGACAACTACTGGCGCCACTGTCCTCACCGGCATAGATCAACTGCCAGCTTCCATCCTGTATTACCGCCAGCAACTGCAGTGGCTCGGCGGCATGGGTATCATCGTACTGGCAGTCGCTGTAATGCCAATGCTCGGAGTCGGCGGCATGCAACTTTACCGTGCCGAAACTCCGGGGCCAATGAAAGACACCAAGCTGACGCCACGGATCACCGAAACTGCTAAGGCGCTGTGGTATATCTACTTGGGGCTCACAGTCAGTTGCGCCCTGGCCTACTGGCTGAGCGGCATGAGTGTTTTCGATGCAGTTGGCCATGCTTTTTCCACCGTGGCGATCGGCGGCTTCTCGACCCATGACCTGAGCATGGGCTTCTTTGATAGCCCGGCAATCTCGATTATTGCAAGTTGTTTCATGCTGGTATCAGCTATTAATTTCGCACTGCACTTTACCGTAGTTCGCTCACGCTCACCGCTAGCCTACCTGCAGGATTCAGAAGTGCGAGCATATATTGGTTTTTTTTCGGTCATTATCCTTCTTACTGTCACCATGCTCCTTTACTGGCGCGTCTACCCGGGTATCAGCGATACCTTGTGGCATGGCATTTTCCAGGTGATCTCCATTGGCACGACCACTGGCTTCACTACCACCGGTTTTCACTGGTGGCCGTCGTTCCTGCCGGTCATGCTAATCATGATGAGCGCCGTCGGTGGATGTGCCGGCTCCACCGCCGGCGGCATGAAAATGATTCGACTGGTTCTACTGTACAAACAGGGTAGGCGTGAGATCAATCAACTGATACACCCCAGTGCATTCATCACCATCAAGCTGGGAAATAAGCCGGTGCCCGATCACGTGGTTAACGCGGTCTGGGGGTTTTTTGCCCTGTACATTCTCAGCTACGTGGGTCTGTCAATCGCCATGACGGCAACTGGTGTCGATCTGGTCACCGCCTTTTCAGCGATAACCGCCTGCCTGAATAATCTCGGGCCGGGGCTGGGTTCGGTTGCGGACAATTACGCCGGGGTGACAACGGTGGGTAAATGGGTACTGTGCACCGCAATGCTGATGGGACGTCTGGAAATCTTTACCCTGCTGGTATTACTGACCCCTGCCTTCTGGCGCAGTTAAGTTAAGGCGCCCATGGCTGAGACGCCATCAATGTGCGCCCAGAACCTCGTCTATTGCCTGACCTACCTGGGCGATGGTGATCCGGGCAATACAGCTACGTGGACAATAAGAACGCCGGTAACAGCGGTGACAATCAGTGTCAGCGCGAACAACCACCGAAGCTTCACTCCGCGGGGCTACTCGGGATTCATCGGTGGGACCAAAGAGCGCGACCAGAGGGCGATTGTAGGCTGATGCTACGTGCATTGGCAGGCTATCCCCGGTAACCACCAACTGGGCAATACTCACCAACGCGAAATACTCAGGCAGCGATAGGCAGCCAGCAAAACTGGCGGCACGCGTCGGCGCCAATCTTGTCATCGCCTCACTGATAAGTGCCTGCTCTGAAGCGGTGCCAGTGAAGATCACAAAAAAATCTTCGGGAAGTTTTTTAACCAGATCGACAAATTCCGACAATGGCCAATTCTTGGTCGGCCAGCGAGTGAGCGGACAAAAGACTGCAATGCGCCGACCACGAACGCCAAGACGCTCCAAGCGTTCATCAATCGCCTGATTATCCGTTGCCAAAGCGTGCAGCACTGGGTTGTGCTGGCGAGGCTCAATGCCGCAAAGACGCAACACCCCGTCCATTTCGGCTATCGCATGCAACTGGGGTCGATGGAACCGCTGGGCAAACCACCAGCGGCCTTTAACATAGCGCCGGCGAGCACGAGCTGCCCATAGAAAAATAACCGTTTTCCAACTCCCCTGCAGATCCAGGGCGATGTCGTAATTGTGTTCGCGGACCGCACCAAAGGTGTTTAGGAAATGCTTCGCGGTCCACAATGGTCGTCGCCACCAATCAAACTTTACCCGGTAGCGGTCAAAGGTCAGTAAACGATCAACATCTGGATTACCACGGAAAACATCTGCGGCCGTAGTCGACGTCAGCACTGTAATTGAAGCTTCTGGGTATGCCAGGCGAACCGAGTGGAGCGGCGCAGTAGCGTGAACCACATCGCCAAGCGATGTCTGCTTAATCAGCAGGATATTCATTTAGGCGACCTACCACGAGCAACGCTAGATCGCTGGCAGTAGATAAACGCGGCATCAATCATAAGGAGAGCTTTCACCGCTGGGCCGGGTCCGGAACCAGCGCAGGGTCCACAAATACTGTTCAGGTGCCTGGCGGATACCAGCCTCAAATGCCGCATTCACCACGGTGGCATCGGTTAACGCATCACCCTTGGGGAAATCCGCCAGTGGCGAACCTAGTGTGACATGATACTGGCCACTATCGTCGAGTCGGCAGAATACCGGGATGACTTTGGCGTCTGTCATTTTTGCCATTCGACCAACCACTGGTAGCGTAGCTGTCGCGATGCCAAAAAATGGCGCGAATACCGACTGTTGACTGCCCAGATCTTCATCAGGCATAAAGTAACCCACCCAGCCCGCACGAATAGCCTTAACCAAGGGCCTTAGTCCCTGATCGCGCATAAAGATTCGCGCGCCAAAACGGGAGCGGCCATGCCAGAGCCGCCAATGCAACAACGGATTGGACGGTGCCTTCATCATTGATGCTCCCGCGGCGACTTTAGCCAGCACCGCACCGGCCATATCGATACCAACTACGTGCGGGATGATCAACAGGACTTTTTCACCGGCCTGATGCAATGCGTGTAACTCGGCCTCGCCAGATAACGTACACAGACGATCCAGCCGGCGCCGGGGCGCCCACCACACCAGGCCAAGATCAAGGATGGCCTGTCCATAGCGAGTCAGATGCTCACGCAACACGGCCTCACGAGCTGCCTCATCCCAATCAGGGAAACACCACTGAAGGTTGATACGTGCAATTCGCGTACGTTTGTGATTGCGATGAAAAAATGCTTTACCGATCTGACGGCCAAGCGCCAATACCAACGGCCGCGGCAACAGCAGACACAAACCGATGGTGCCGGCCAACAGCCAGGTACCCCAGTACCGGGGTCCAAGAAAGGATAGCCGGAAACGTGGCGATTCTGGGTGGTAGTCTTTCAACTTGCCCTGGGTGACTGGAGCTGACACGGATAGAGCCAGCATCTACATCAATGCCTCCGGTTTCAGAGTCGACCCTTCCTCCCGGCAATTCTCAGCCTGAGTGCATTCAATTTGATAAAACCATCGGCATCACCCTGGTGATACGCTCCCTGATCATCCTCAAAGGTGACTACGCTCTCATCAAACAGCGAATCCGTATCCGAGCGCCGGCCACAGACCGTTACGCTGCCCTTGTACAGTTCGAGCCGCACCACACCGTTAACCCGTACCTGGGATTCATCGATCATTCGCTGCAACATTTTTCTTTCCGGGGCAAACCAATAACCATTGTAGATAAGCGTTGCATAGCGCGGCATAAGTTCGTCCTTCAGGTGGGCGACCTCCCGATCCAGCGTAATGGATTCGATCGCCCGATGCGCCTTGAGTAATATGGTTCCCCCGGGGGTTTCGTAACAGCCCCGATTCTTCATGCCCACGTATCGGTTCTCAACGATGTCTGCGCGCCCGATACCATGCCGAGCGCCCAACTGGTTAAGCGCCATCACCATCTGACCGGGACTGAGAGCTTCACCACCGATCGCTACCGGGTCTCCGGCTGCGAAGGTTAACTCAACTGTCTCAGGCTCATCCGGCGCCTCATGTGGTGACACAGTCCAACGCCACACGGATTCATCGGGTGCAGTCCAGGGATCCTCAAGCTCGCCACCCTCGTACGAAATATGCAGCATATTGGCGTCCATGGAATAATCAGCGCCGCCATCCTTGCGCGTTTCGATCGGGATAGCATGTTCGCGGGCGTACGCAACCAACCGTTCGCGAGAGTTCAGATCCCATTCCCGCCACGGCGCGATCACTCGAATCTCCGGATTAAGTGCGTAAGCGTTTAACTCGAAACGTACCTGGTCGTTACCCTTGCCGGTCGCGCCATGGGCGATGGCGTCGGCTCCGGTTTCCGAGGCAATTCGAACCAGGTGGCGGGCAATCAGCGGGCGGGCAATTGCAGTTCCCAGCAGGTACTCCCCTTCGTACAGGGTATTAGCGCGGAACATTGGAAAGATATAGTCGCGGGCAAATTCCTCGCGCAAATCCTCAATGAAGATTTCCTTAACACCCAGACTCCTGGCCTTCTCCCGAGCGGGCTCCAATTCCTCGCCCTGGCCGATGTCGGCAGTGAAGGTCACGACCTCACAATGATACTGATCCTGCAACCATTTAAGGATAATTGAAGTATCCAGTCCACCAGAATAGGCAAGCACTGCCTTGTTAATTTTTTCCACGATGTGATCCGTCTGCTGAGCGGGGCAAGTCACCGACTACGCGGTGAAATGCCCCCCATTATATCAGCGGCTAAACAGGCCTCGGTTGCAGAATCTATCGCCGAACCCTAGAATCTGTCGTTTGAGCGCCCTTTAAGTGGGCGTTTTATTTTTTGTGACACGCCACCTTCGGCAAATCGACAACATGACGCGACATTTCCTGACCTTACGCGATCTGTCTCCCGCAGAACTGGGGGATATTATTCGCCGGGCGATTACCTTGAAACGTGCTCAAGGAGGCGGACAACGGCTGACCCTGCTTGATTCTCGCACCATGGTGTTGATTTTTGAAAAATCATCGACCCGCACCCGGATCTCATTTGAGGTCGCCTGTACGCAGCTGGGCGGCTCGTCCGTTTTCCTGTCCCCCGGCGACAGTCAGATGAGCCGAGGAGAATCAATCAGCGATACCGCACGAATCGTCTCCAGCATGGCAGATATCATTGTCCTACGCACTGGGCCACACGATCGGGTAACAGCCATGGCAACTCACTCACAAGTACCCGTTATCAATGCCCTGTCGGATGCCTTCCATCCTTGCCAGTTACTTGCAGATATCCAGACTTTTTATGAGCACCGAGGTGAAATGCGTGATGCCCGGGTTGCATTCGTTGGCGATGGTAGCAGCAATGTCTGCCAGTCATGGATTAACGCAGCCGCAATGATGCAGTTCTCACTGCATATCGGGGCACCGGATTTGTATCGCCCCCATCCTGAGTTAGTTACCGCCGCTGGCAGGCGTTGTACGTTAACAAACCAGCCAAGCGAAGCGGTGGCCGGTGCTGATCTCGTGGTCACCGACACCTGGGCCGGCATGGGGCAGGAAACCCAGAAAGCTGAGCGGCTCAAGGCATTCCACGGGTTTCAGGTCGATAGCCAGATGATGGCTGGTGCTGCTCCGGATGCAATATTCATGCACTGCCTGCCGGCCTACCGAGGCCAGGAAGTTGCAGCTGAAGTGATCGATGGGCCCCAAAGTGTTGTTTGGGGCGAGGCAGAAAACCGCCTGCACGCACAAAAAGCCCTGATTGAGTTTTTGCTCGCCTAGGCGCCAGGCGACAAGCCCCGCACAGAATCGGGGTTCACAGCATCAGACCGTTGCGGCCACCCGCATTTGTTCCATTGCCCGCTTTTCAATCTGGCGAATCCGTTCAGCTGAAACCCCGTACTTTGCCCCCAAATCGCCGAGGGTGCTCTTCCCTCCCAATTCAGCAAGCCAGCGCGCCTGGATAATATCGCGACTGCGGTCATCCAGACTATCCAGCGCTTTACTGAGCTGGGCCTGGCGAGAGCGCTGCTCGTCTGCCTGGGAAACCAGTACCCCAGGATCCCGCGAAGAATCCCCCAGGGCTTCTGCTGGTGCCAAGAAACGCGGCGTCTCGTCATCATTTGCTTCTGGCTCGAAGGCCACGTCATGACCACTCATGCGGGTTTCCATCTCCCGCACTATTTTCGGATTCACATCAAGCGCTGTCGCCATCGACTCGACTTCATCTTCTTTCATCACGCCTAGTCGCGCCCGATTTTTGCGCAGATTAAAAAACAATTTGCGCTGGGCCTTGGTGGTAGCCACTTTGACCATTCGCCAGTTGCGAACGACGTAATCGTAAATCTCGGCCTTTATCCAGTGAACTGCAAAAGATACCAGTCGGACATCACGCTGATGATCAAATCTTTTCACGGCCTTCATCAGTCCAACATTGCCCTCCTGAATAAGATCAGCCAAAGGAAGTCCATATCCGGAAAAACCCCGGGCAATCGAGACGACAAAGCGCAAATGGGAAAATACCAGTTGCCGGGCAGCCTCGAGATCGTCGTCATCATGGTAACGCTGGGCGAGTGATTTCTCCTCTTCCGCGGTAAGAATAGAAGCTTGGTTCACCTCGTGCAGGTACCGCGTTAGCCCCTGGCTAGGGCCAAGATCGGTTGCGATAGATAGGGTCTGACTCATAAACGTGTCATCCTTTTTTCAGGGTACACGCATATTTTAGCACTCTATTGCCTTGAGTGCTAACGATTTCTTAACATATACATTTTTAAATATTCAATGTTTTCAGTTATTTATTTAATTTTTGCAATACTCACTGTAGCAACAAAGTTATTCATTTTGGTAGTCGGCAGCCCCATGTCAGGGATCAATGCCCACCAGGGCTCTAGCAAAGCGGTCAGCATCGAAGGGCTGTAAGTCTTCGAGGGTTTCTCCGACTCCGATAAAAGGGATCGTCAACCCACACTGGCGAGCCAAGGCAACGACGATACCGCCACGGGCAGTACCATCGAGTTTGGTTACACATACGCCGGTCGACTCCACGGCATCTTCAAACGCCGCCGCCTGGGCTAAGGCATTTTGTCCTGTACCCCCATCAACCACCAGTAGGGTTTCTTGTGGCGCGGCCACGTCTACTGCGCGTATCACACGTTTGATCTTCTGTAACTGCGCCATCAGGTCTACGTTGACATGCTGTCTTCCAGCAGAATCGACAATAAGGACATCGATCTTTCGAGCCTGGGCGGCCTTCATCGCATCGTGCGCCACCGCCGCAGCATCAGCGCCATGTGCCTGAGCAATAACCGGTAGCTCCAACCGTTCTCCCCAAGTCTGCAGTTGCTCTATCGCTGCAGCACGAAAAGTGTCACACGCCGCCAACATAACCGATCGCTCTGATCGCTGGAAGAATGCAGCGAGCTTAGCCGCAGTCGTCGTTTTGCCCACCCCGTTAACGCCAACCATGAGAATAACGAAAGGCGTCCCGGGTTGCGATTGGATATCGATTGAACGCTGCGCCTTGCCCAGTATGGCTGCCAGTTCATGACTCAATAGGTTCTTCAATGCCGGAAGGCTTTCGATCCTTTTTGACGCAGCATGTCGGCGCAGAGCAGCCACCGCCTCCCCGCTGGCCGTCACGCCCAGATCAGCCATGATCAGTTGATCTTCAAGCGCCTCGAATACAGCGTCGTCAAAGACTCCCTGTCCAGAACCCATTAATGCCGCCAACCCCCCAGAGAGTGCGTCACGGGTTTTCCTGAGTCTTGAGAAAAGCCCTTTCTTGGCGTTAGCTGTTTTCATCTTTACTGCCGGTGATCAGTGGTGCACCATACCCAAGCTGGGCTTTGGTCAAAAGCGGCAGATATCCTATCATCGGTTGTCAAACCGTCCTGAAATCCTTCTGTGATTGTGAAACGTTCTCAAATTAACCAGCATGGCCGCTTGCGCATTATCGGTGGCCAGTGGAAAAAACGCCTGATCCGCTTTCGTGGCGCAGCGGATCTGCGACCCACCCCCGACAGCGTCCGTGAAACACTGTTCAACTGGCTCGCCCCAGTGGTCGTCGGCGCACAATGCCTTGACCTTTTTGCGGGCAGTGGCGCATTGGGGATTGAGGCGGCCTCGCGCGGGGCCGCCTCAGTCAACCTGGTCGAGATGCATCGGGTGACCTGCCGTCAACTCAGCGACACCCTGTCAATGCTTAATGCCAGTAATGTCAGTGTTCACTGCGAGGAAGTGCTGGATTGGCTGGGCCATTGCAACGCCCGTTATGACATTGTCTTTGTCGACCCCCCCTATGGCGAAGGGTTGGTTGACCGCTGCCTCAACCGACTTGAACGCTGCGCCGTACTCAACGCCAATGCCCAGATCTACGTAGAGTGCGGCGCGCGGGAAAAACTGGTCATCCCATCTGGATGGCACCAGCTACAACACAAGACCGCCGGTCAGGTGGCCTATCGTTTATTCAGTGTGAACGAGACTCGAGAAATGCTCGACTGAAAATCTCGGTCAGGCAGCCTGCTCCGTATCTGGGCGCGCCGCAATCTCATCACCACTGGCGTTGTCATGGCGGAACAGCCGGCGAACCATGGGCTCGAAAAATTCCAATGGCTCATGGCGATACTCCGGATCAAAGCAGTTCTGATCATATTCCTCGCAAAACCGCACGGTATCGACATACCAGGGATGATCCATAAACCGGTCACGGACATTACGATCTCCACCGCGATGGTGTGCGTAATAAAACATCTGGAACATCCCGTGATGCTTGATGATCCAGTAGGTTTTTTCTGTGACAAACGGGCGTAATACGGCTGCCGCCATCTCGCTGTGCGACAGCGGGGCAAGCATATCACCGATATCGTGCAGCAGCGCCGCCACAACCATTTCTTCGGCCTCTCCGGCACGGTGTGCCCGGGTCGCCGACTGTAGCGAGTGCACTAATCGGCTGACGCGATACCCTGAAATCGACTGGTCCAGCGACCGCAGATGTCCAAAAATTCGCTCTGGCAACCCTTCAACGAACTCTCGCTCCATTTTGTCTAAAAACTCATACTCCTCGCGGGACCCGTCAGCCATTTGGGTAAAATCTACAACCTCCATCACCTCCCTCCTGGGGATCGCGCCCCGATTTGCTTTTGTAAAAGTATGGATGAGATCAACGGCGATTGGTAGTATCACTACTCAGTATTCCGCCATATAGGAAGTTAATGCCGCAAATGACCACCAAAGCAATATATCCAGGCACATTTGATCCGATTACCAAGGGGCACATAGATCTTGCCGAGCGTGCGAGCCAGCTGTTTGACGAAGTGGTAATCGCGATATCGGCCAGCCCCTCAAAACAGCCGTTGTTTGACATTAACGAACGGCTGGAAATGGCGCAGATCTCACTATCGCATATCGACAATATCAGCGTAGCAGGATTCGATGGACTGCTGATTGAGTGTGTCCGCACAGCCCAGGCCCAGGTGGTGCTGCGTGGCTTACGGGCGGTATCGGATTTTGAGTACGAGTTTCAACTGGCCGCTATGAACCGTCGACTCGATCCAACGGTGGAGACCATGTTTTTGACTCCCTCAGAAAATTACACCTTTTTGTCGGCCTCTATGGTCAAGGAAATCGCTTCGCTGGGTGGTGATGTCTCTCAGTTTCTCCATCCACAAATTAACAAACGACTCGCCGACCGCCTGGGTCGATAACAAGACGCCTCACGCCAGGGTGCACACGGCCACGAACAATGGCGCTTTTGATCACTGACGAATGTATTAACTGTGACGTATGCGAGCCCGAATGCCCTAACGATGCCATTTCCCAGGGTGAAGAAATCTACCAGATTGAGCCAGGCAAATGCACTGAGTGTGTCGGACACTTCGAGACATCACAGTGTGTTGAAGTTTGCCCCGTCGAATGTATTGTGGTCGACCCCGATCACAAAGAAGGCCGCGATACCTTGATGGAACGCTATCGTATATTAACGGGTCTTGCGGTCTGTTAATCAGGCCGTTGGCAGTTCGATATCCAAACACCGCCATAGATACCAGGTCGCAACGGATCGATAGGGCTGCCAACGCCTACCGGCCCGGGCCAATCGCGAGGGTTTCGGCAATGTCGCCAGTCGGCGCATTTTCTGGTAGCCCTTAAGTACGCCCAAGTCCCGGATTGGGAGCACATCCGCGCGACCCAGATAAAAAATCAGCAACATCTGCACCGTCCATTCGCCCACACCACGCACCTCGCTCAGGCGCTCGATAATCAACTCATCACTCATCGTGTGCAAAGCCCGAGTATCCGCTAACTCACCAGCGGCGCCGCGGTCAGCCAAGTCTAAAAGTGCGATACATTTAGACCGCGAAAGCCCTGCTGCGCGCAAATGTTCGGCGGGCATAGCCAGTAACTGCCCCGGAGCGACCCGCCGATTGGGGAACAGGTCCAGCAATCGTCCGTGGATGGTAGATGCGGCTTTGCCGCTCAGTTGCTGATAGACGATTGAGCGACACAGATACTCGAAGACCGACCGATTGCGACGCACCTCGAGTTGTAAGCCACCAACTCCAGCCATGATCCGAGCCAAACCCTTATCGCGCTGGGCCAGGTAAGTGCAAGCTACCGCTGGATCAAATTGGCGAAGACGGTTCATCAGATGCTATCCGTAATCGACCAGTGGAACACGCAGGATCCAATTCCCACAGATCGATCTCATCGTTGTCCTGGCGAAAAGAATTCAGGCATTCCCGAGTAAAGCAGTTACTCAGTTGGGCTTTGATTGCCATGTTGACCCCCTGGTGACCAACCAGCAGTATATCGCCGGCGGTGTCATCCAAGTTAGCCGCAAAGTCCTTGATCCGACAAGCGACATCACGAATCCCCTCCCCACCGGGCGGAGGTTTCAGATAACATCCTTGGCGCCAGTCGTCATAGGCGTCGTTGTCACCGGCCCGAATCTCTGATTCGAGACGACCTTCGTAATCCCCCAGATCAAGTTCAACCAGGGCAGGTTCAACCGCGACATTAAGCCCCAGCGTTTGCCCGAGAATTGCCGCGGTTTCGCGCGCCCGCTCAAGCGGTGATGAAAACATCTGAATCGGGGCGAATCCGCGAGCCTTCAATAAATCGCCGAGTTTTTGGGCTTGCTGATAGCCCAGGGTATTCAGTGGGATATCACTTCGAGACTGCCAACGATGTGCGACGTTCCAATCAGTCTGTCCATGACGGGCAATCAACAGGGCCATTAGAAACTCCGATAATAAGTCTGAGCTCAGATTCTTGCCCAAGCCGGTGATTTTTGCTTGAAAAGATTCCCAGCCGTACTGGCGATGATCCCGCTCTTAACTGAACCGATGGAAAAAACGTGGTAGTTCGTGATCTGAGGTTGACATGTTTCATTGCCATGGGTATTATGTATTCAGAATTTGTGCATTGCACGATTCTTTTCTCATATCCTCCTCCTTAGATTAATCCCGTCACATTCTTGTGACGGGATTTTTTTTTCGTAATATCTCGGTTCATTCTTTATATACAGGTTAATAACGGCTATTCGAAACTTCGATATTAATCCAGATTTTATATTTTCTAAGGATTTGATAGGTAATATCTATCATAAATAAAATAATTTTTTTATGGTGCGCCGCAATATTATTGATCGAAGCTGCAGTTACAACAGATCATCAACCCAAGTCAGCGACATGGTATTTTGTCAGGCCAGCCCTGCTATTTAGAGACTCTCCTATCCGACTTAGGCGTGGATCGCCAGCACCCGTTCCCCGCTCGCACACCAGTACGAGCCGTTGAGGCAGGCGATACAATTGACTCGCCCCGGACCGCACCGCGCATAGCACCTATCCAAAAAAGTGAGTTTTCATGGCAACTTCCCCAATCCTTTTTGTTTTTCCAGGTCAAGGATCACAATATCCAGGCATCGGTAGAGATCTATTTGACGCGTTCGAGTCGGTACGCCAACTCTATGGTCAGGCCAGCGAAGTCCTGGGTTACGATCTCGCGGCGCTATCCTTCGAAGACCCTGAAGGAAAAATCAACCTGACCCGCTATACCCAGCCGGTCTTGCTGACACATTCCATTTCCTGTCTTCAGGCATTCCAGGAAATAACCAACGGCAAAGTTCGCCCGGGTGTCACAGCCGGCCACAGTCTGGGAGAGTATTCCGCACTGGTTGCAGCTGGCGCTTTGGATTTTCCTTGTGCCCTTCAACTAGTAAAGACCAGGGGTCAACTCATGGGAGATCTGGGGGACGGTGAAATGGAGGCCTTGCCATTGCCAATCGAAAGCGCTCAGGAGTTGGCTGAGCAGCATTACTGTGCCGTAGCGGCATGCAACCTGCCCGAGCAAACCGTTGTCGGAGGGCGCGTTGAGGATTTGGATGCTCTGGTCACTGACTTCCAGGAGCGCTACCCCGGAAAACGCAGCGCGCGACTCAAAACCGAAGGTGCGTTTCACACTTTCTACATGATCGAGGCCGCACTGCGATTCCGCAAAGCACTTAGTGGCGCACCTTTTTCCTCACCGGCCATCGAAGTGCTCTCCAACAGTTCCGGCATCTTTCACCGCAAAGACTCAAACAGTATCCGGGCAGGGCTTTTTTCGCAGCTCTTTAACCCGGTGCAGTGGCATGCCAATCTCATGCACGCCGCGACCCAAGGTTGCGACACAATCATTGAGTTCGGTGGCGGCATCGGCAAAGGCGAAACAGCCGCCGAGAAAAAACCCAACCTCGCCAGCATCATCAAGAAGTCGTTTCGCCGCCAGCCAAACCCACCGCGCTACCTAAGTGTGATCAACCAGGAAACTCTGTCAGAAGCTGCATCAGTTTTTCGGCTGTAGACGCTGCCGACCAGGTTACGGTAGTGCACCCTACGCGTTTCAACGTGAGCGATCGCAAGGGGAAAGACAGTTGAACACAACTGTACTGTACCTTGTGACCGTACTGATCTGGGGCTCAAGTTGGCTCGCTATCCGGTACCAGATTGGAATCGTGGCTCCAGAGATTTCTCTGATATACCGATTTGCACTGGCCACCGTGTTGCTGGTGCTGTGGTGCGTGGTGCGCGGTATTTCGCTGCGTTTTCGGTTGCGAGATCATCCATACCTGGCCTTACTTGGGCTTTGCCTATTTTCGATGAACTACCTGTTGTTCTACCAGGCCGCTTTCAATCTCGCAACAGGACTGCTGGCCGTGATCTTCTCAACCATGACGGTAATGAATATTGTTAACAGTACAGTATTACTCGGGCGAAAAACTGAGAAACAGACTATTCTGGGCGCATGCCTTGGTCTTACCGGAATGGCGTTAGTCTTTTGGCCACAAATCCAGCAAACCGGGACGACGACATTTGCTGCGGTCGTTATCAGTGTCATTGCCACCTACCTCGCATCAATCGGCAATATCCTATCGGCCCGCAACCAGATGCATGGCTTGCCCGTGGTATCGGCGAATACAATCGGTATGGCCTACGGCACCTGCTTTCTGCTGATCTACAGTTTGTGGTCGGGCGCTCCCTTTGCGTTCGATACAGCCGGCTCCTATATCGGCTCGCTCGCCTTTCTTGCGCTTTTTGCCTCGGCGATCGCCTTTGGCTGCTACCTCACCCTGGTCGGTCGGATCGGCCCAGAAAAAGCGGCTTATGCCACAGTGTTATTCCCAATCGTGGCACTTTCGCTTTCCACGTGGGTCGAAAACTTTCAGTGGCAAGGTCGTGCCATAGCGGGAGTCATCCTGGTCCTGGGCGGCAACGTCATCGTGCTCCTGGGACAAACACACTTCACCGCCCTGATCAGGCTGCTGCGCCGGTGAAGCTCAAGGACTTGAAGAATTAATCGGTTTGTCTGCGCCGGCCCAGCCACAAAACCATACCCAGAGCCAACAGCAGCGCAGGGAGTACCGAGTAATTCAGCGCTCGCCAACCCAGCCACTCGTGTAGAAAGCCCGAACTGAGCGCGGTCAGTGCAACCATGCCGAATACCAGCAGGTCGTTAAGGCCCTGGGCCTTTGCCTTTTCCGGCGCGGTATATGTTTCGGTGAGAAGAGTGGTGCCACCTATGAAGAGAAAGTTCCAGCCCAACCCCAATAACACCAGTTCAAACAGAAAATGCAACACACTAATACCGCTAAGGCCAATAAAAATACTGGCAAGCAGCAATATGGCACCGACACTCATGATACGGGTTACACCGAAACGGGCGATCAGGTTTCCAGTAAAAAACGATGGCGCAAACATGGCGAGCACATGCCACTGGATGACAAGTGCCGTATCAGCAAACCCATGATTGTGAACGGCCATCGCCAGCGGTGTCGACGTCATCACCAGATTCATTACCCCGTACGCGATCATGGCGCCGACCACCGCTACCAGGTATTTTGGTTGCCTGGCAATCTGTGCCAAAGGCCGTTGCTCGCCAGAACGCTCGCGCTCTCCCGGTACGGCTATCTGAATCTGTGAAACCAAGAGTATTGATAATCCATACAGGATCAACAGACTTGCGTAACTTCCGGCAAAAGGAACTCCCATCAACATATCCTGGGAATAGTTGGCAAGATTAGGCCCGATGAACGCCGCAAGGATGCCACCGGCCAGCACCCAGGAAATCGCCCGGCCACGATACGCTTCACCACTGATATCCGCTGCTGCGAAACGGTAATACTGGCCAAAGCCATTCAGGATACCGATCAAAAAGGACCCTACTGCAAAGGCAAAAAAATTGTGGTCCAAAATAGCCCACGTGGCGATCATGGCGCCCGCGGACCCTACTGCAAGGCCGATAATAAAACCGGCGCGCCGCCCTATCCGCTTCATCAAAACTGAAGCGGGAAAAGTCACCATCAGTGTTCCGACAAACATGCACGCCACCGGTAACGTCGCGAAGATCGTCTCCTTCGACAGCGCCAGTCCAACCAAAGCCGAAGTCGCGATAATGAGGGCACTGCCAGACATCATCAGTGCCTGGCAGGCAGCGAGAATCAGTACATTGCGCCGTAGCGCCCCTACAAAAGGCATAGTGCTATCTTGTCCGCTCGCCTTAACACTTTAACTTAGTGATCCGGGCACACCCGGGCTCGTCAGAACATCCAAAGACCTTGGATACGGCATGTATCGGGGCTCACATACCCCGGCGATATTTACCACCCACTTGAAAAAACGTGTCGGTAAGTTGGCCCAGTGAACAGCACCGAGCTGCTTCCATTAGTGGGTAAAAAACATTCTCTCCACGCAAAGCGGCATACTTGACGGCAGCAAGTGCCGGACCGGTCTGGTTTTCGTGGCGGCGCTTAAAATCCGCAAGTCGGTCCAGCTGCCCCTGTTTTTCCGTTTCGGTGCCTCGGGCCAACTCAACATCGGCTGATGTGCTAAGCGCATCCCTGACAAAAGAGTTAACACCGATGATCGGGTAACTGCCGTCATGTTTGCGGGTTTCATAATACAAAGACTCTTCTTGTATCTTGCCTCGCTGGTAACCGGTTTCCATCGCTCCTAAGACCCCACCGCGCTCTGCCAGACGATCAAACTCTGCGAGTACCGCCTGCTCAACCAGATCGGTAAGCTCCTCGATGATGAAACTGCCCTGATTGGGATTTTCGTTGCGCGCCAGCCCCCACTCACGATTGATGATCAACTGTATAGCCATAGCCCTGCGCACTGAATCTTCGCTAGGAGTTGTCACTGCCTCATCATGGGCGTTGGTATGCAAGCTGTTGCAGTTGTCGTAAACCGCGATCAAAGCCTGAAGTGTGGTACGAATATCATTGAACCCCATCTCTTGTGCATGCAAAGAACGGCCCGAAGTCTGGATATGGTATTTCAGTCTCTGACTGCGGGCATTCGCACCATAACGCTCCCGCATGGCAACTGCCCAGACCCGCCGCGCGACGCGCCCCATCACAGTGTACTCGGGGTCCATGCCATTGGAGAAAAAGAAAGACAGGTTCGGGGCAAAATCATCGATCTCCATACCGCGGGCCAGATAGGATTCCACGTAGGTAAAACCGTTCGCCAGGGTGAGTGCGAGCTGGGTAATCGGATTAGCACCTGCCTCGGCAATGTGATAGCCGGAGATTGAGACCGAGTAGAACTTGCGCACCCGGTTATCAATAAAGTACTGCTGAATATCAGCCATCATGCTCAAACTGAAATCAGTGGAAAAAAGACAAGTGTTCTGCCCCTGGTCTTCCTTGAGGATATCGGCCTGTACCGTGCCGCGGACATTTTCCAGCGTCCACGACCGAATTTTGGATAACTCCTTTGCATCCGGATCGCGGCCTTGCTCCTCACAAAACCGCTCGACCTGCTGATCAATGGCAGTGTTGAGAAAAAATGCCAGAACAGTCGGTGCCGGACCGTTAATGGTCATAGACACGGATGTGGCCGGGCTGCAAAGATCAAAACCCTGATAGAGCGTCCGCATGTCCTCCACGGTCGCGATAGAAACACCAGAGGTGCCGACCTTGCCGTAGATATCCGGGCGTAGTGCCGGGTCGGATCCATACAGGGTCACTGAATCAAAAGCCGTAGACAGGCGCTTGGCCTCGGATTTAGCAGACAAAAGCTTAAAGCGGCGATTGGTGCGCGAGGCGTCACCCTCCCCTGCAAACATACGGGTCGGATCTTCGTTCTCGCGTTTGAAAGAGAATACCCCTGCGGTAAATGGAAATTCTCCCGGCACGTTTTCCAACAACTGCCAGATCAAACGATCCCCAGCGTCGGTATATCGAGGCAGGCTGACACGGGGAATCCGGGTGCCAGACAAAGAGGTATAACTGAGAGCCTGCTCCCGCGCTTTACTCCGTACACGAATACTCAGGCTGTCCTGGCGGTAGCGTTCTATCAAAGAATCGAATCCATTGATCCGTTCCAACATTTCTTCGCCCAGTTTCTCGGCCACATCCTCAGCAAGTGTCTGAAGTGTCTCGGTTGACTCTTCTGCCGCCGCAAGCAGGTCGATACAACTGTGCAGGTGCTGGTATCGACGCGCCAAAACCGCCTGGCTCTTCGCCTCCTCGTGGTAGATACGAACAGCATCGGATATCTCAGACAGATAACGCTCGCGACCGACGGGCACTACATCAGCGGGTTTCAAATTCAACTGTGGATCAGGCAACAGCCCGAGGCTCGGGGTTAGTCCGTACTCCACCAGGGTGGTATTAAGCGCCCGGTACAGTGCGGTCACACCTTGATCATTAAAATGCGATGCCATGGTTGTATATACCGGCATAGCCGTGGGCTCCATACTGAAGTCGCCACGGTTACGCTGCACCTGCTTACGTACGTCCCGCAAAGCGTCCTCGGCACCTTTGCGATCACACTTATTGATCGCGATAAAATCCGCATGATCCAGCATTTCGATCTTCTCAAGCTGTGACGGGGCACCAAATTCCGGTGTCATGACATACAGCGCACAATCCACCTGAGAGACGATGCCGGCGTCACCCTGACCAATACCAGGCGTCTCGATGATGATCAGATCAAAACCGGCGCACTGGCAGGCAGCGAGGATGTCCCCGATCTGCGGCGGTATCTCGGAGCTCGCACCGCGGGTCGCCAGTGAACGCAAAAATACGGCGTCCCCGTTAATCGCATTCATGCGGATACGATCCCCAAGCAAAGCGCCGCCGGTCTTACGTCGGGTTGGGTCCACTGCAAGCACCGCCAGGCGCAGGCGATCGCCGTAATCCATACGCCAGCGTAGAATCAGCTCATCGGTCAATGAGGATTTGCCGGAGCCACCAGTGCCGGTGATCCCCAAAATCGGCACCCGACACTCTTCACGCGCTGCGCCCGCGCGGACCTGGCGCAGAACAAATTCACTGACAGTCCCGTTTTCGATCTCGGTAATCAAGCGAGCCAGTTGTCCGCCATCATGCCCGTCCAGTCCGTCCAGGCTCTCTTTACCCTGGTTGCCAGGATAAAAATCGGCTTGCGCCATCATGTCATCGATCATGCCCTGCAAGCCAAGACGCTGGCCGTCCTCTGGCGAGTAGATACGGCAGACCCCGTAATCGTGCAGCGCGCGGACCTCTTCGGGAACGATCACGCCGCCGCCGCCGCCGAAGACGCGTATATCTCCCCGGTCGCGCTGGCGCAGCATATCGACCATGTAGGAGAAGAATTCACTGTGGCCGCCCTGGTAGGAACTGACAGCAATGCCCTGCACATCTTCCTCGATAGCCGCATCAACAATTTCCTGGACACTGCGGTTGTGACCAAGGTGAATTACCTCTGCTCCAGAGGCCTGTAGCAAGCGGCGGATGATGTTGATGGAAGCATCATGTCCGTCGAACAAGCTCGCCGCCGTAACAAAACGGATCCTGTACTCCGGACCCGGATCGGATCGGGTTCCCGGGCTGGACAGGGGGGGCGCACTCTGGCTCATCGCTACCATTTTCGTCGTTAGATTGGACCAAACATTTTAGTTTCCGTTTACGTAAACGTCAATTGAAGTTATACTGACATTATGGCCATGATGATGCAAACCAACCCTTCCAGTGACACCCACAATACTTCCTACTCGATCTCGGATCTGGCCCGAGAATTCGGGGTGACCACTCGGGCAATTCGGTTTTACGAAGACGAAGGGCTGCTGCGGCCTGAGCGATCTGGGCGACAGCGGGTCTATCGTACCCGCGATCGTGTGCGACTGAAACTGATTCTACGTGGCAAACGCCTGGGCTTCTCGCTAAACGAGGTGGGCGAGATTATCAATATGTATGACTCCAATCCCGGAGAGGCGGGCCAATTGCGTTATTTCCTGGAGCAAATCCGCCAGCGCCGCGAGACCCTAAAGCAGCAGCACCACGATATTGACGTAACTCTGCAAGAGCTGGATACCATAGAAGCTCAGTGCCAGGACCGTCTGACCACCCTGAGCTGAGCTCTCCCAGGGTATCATCCTCTTTCGTCCTAGTCGCGCAGCGAACCGCACGTGCTCACAACTCAAAATTCCAGTACTGGAACGCAGGTACTCCTGGTGCTTGCCTGCCTGGTGATCGTGATCGCCGGCCTGAAAGCGGCCAGCAGCATCGTCATCCCCCTATTGATGGCCATTTTTCTAGCCATTATTGCCTCAGCCCCCCTGCAGTGGTTGCGCCGGCGTGGATTGCCCACCTGGGCCGCTCTAACCCTGATCCTGTTACTGCTGGGCAGCGCACTCATCAGTATCGGATCACTGATTGGCGCTTCCATTGATCAATTAAGCAATACCCTGCCGCGTTACGAGGCGCAACTGCGCACCCTGATCGACAACGTAACGCTATGGGCCAGCGGCCTTGGCCTCACACTGCCGCCGAGCGGTCTTGAAGAGTTGATCAATCCGGCGGCAGCGGCCCAGCTGTTCGGGCGTCTGGTCAGCGGCTTCGGTGGTCTGCTGGCTCACAGCATGTTGATTATCTTCACCGTGCTGTTTTTGATGGTGGAATCAGCCACGATTCCCGACAAGTTGCGTGCAATTTCAGCGAACCCAGACAAAACCATCGGCAACCTGTCTGCATTCATGGAGTCGGTTAACAGTTACCTCGTCATCAAGGCGTTGATGAGTTTTATCACCGCGCTTGCGATCACGGTCTACCTGCTGGTACTGGGCGTGGACTTCGCAGTCCTTTGGGGCGCCATCGCCTTTTTCATGAATTTCGTACCCTATATTGGCTCGATTATCGCTGCCGTTCCGGCGGTGACCCTGTCATTGATTGATGCTGGACCTGCGATCGCATTAGCCGTTGGGGCCGGCTTCCTCGTGGCGAACATCGTCGTCGGGAGCCTCCTCGAGCCGCGCTACATGGGGCGGGGGCTCGGGCTTTCGACTCTAGTGGTATTCGTTTCCTTGCTGTTCTGGGGTTGGGTCTTTGGGCCAGTCGGTATGTTCCTGTCGACCCCGCTAACCATGCTGGTGAAGATTGCTTTGGAAAGCGACCCGCGCAGCCGCTGGATCAGCGTGCTATTGAGCGCCCAGGCGCCAGGCAAATCCTCGGGCACCTCCTGAACCGCGACCAATCATCTTTCCTTATAACGGTAAGGTAGGCTGCCTGTGCCGGGAAACCGTCACTGGCAAGGGGAGTTGAGATGAAATTCGACGCCCTGCGATCACCACACTACCGACGTTTCTGGCTTGGATCCATCGGCTCCACCGGGGCGACCCAGTTGTATTTTGTCGGCATGGCATGGCTGGTTTTCGAACTCAGTGGATCTGCCCTGGACCTTGGCATGCTGGGGGGCGCCATGGCCGTTCCCGCCATCATCGCCACGCTCGCAGGTGGATTAGTTGCCGATCGGGGTAACCGCCGTAAAGTGCTGCTGATTACCTCCGTGCTTGCCGGCGTAGCACTGGCCATTCTCGCGCTACTGGATGCGACCGGATTAGTTGCCGTATGGCATGTACTGGTAATTGCAGCCGTGCTCGGCCTGATCTCAGGCTTTGACATGCCAGCCCGGGTCTCATTCTTTCCTGCTCTGATTGAGCCAGAACAGATGATGAGCGCCGTCGCACTGAATTCAATACTCTGGCAAGGCACACGAATGGTTTTACCCGCGATCGGTGGTGTCCTGATCGCAGTTGCTGATACTTCGGTCATCTTTGCCCTATGTACTGTTGGCTTCGCGGCCATGGCATTTATCCTTGCCAGGCTACAGGTGAACCCCACAACTGGCGTGCCGGCCAAAGGGGACCGAGGCCTGATGGCAGCCTTGCGCTTTATCTGGCAGGAACGCTTGTTCGCAGTTCTGATCGCGCTCACCTGGATTCTAATGTTCTTTGGGACATCGTACGTTCAGATCATGCCGGTATTCTCAGAACTGTTGGGCGGAGGCGAAAAAGGCTATGGCCTGTTGATCTCTGCAACCGGTGTAGGCTCAGTTGCAGGCACACTGCTGGTCGGGCGATTACAACGATCTGCGAACCTGGGGCGCATCATGTTGGGTGGCGCTCTGGTTTTCGCCTTGGCGCTGATCTGTTTTGCCATCGTCACCCAAAACGCCAATAGCCTGCAATGGGCTTTCGTCGGGGCATGTCTTTTTGCCACACTTGCGAGCATTGGCGGATCATTTTTCCTCATCAGTTCAATGACAGTAATGCAGCTTGCAGTGCCGGATGCACTGCGAGGCCGGGTCATGGGTATCCACAGTATCACCTTCAGTCTGATTGCGCTGGGCGGCCTGGTACTGGGCCCCCTGGCAGAATTTTATTCACCACCAATCGCCGTGATCTGTGGCGCATTGGTGGTGGGCGTGAGTGTTGCTGCAGTTTCAGCCGGCTTCCCGCACATCTGGCGTTTGGATGGGCGCAAACTCGAGACACCATCTTGAATCAGATCACCAGTTCAGGCCCAAAATTCGCCTTTGCGCGCCTTTTCAAGACAGGCTCTTTTCGCAGTCCGGCCAGGGTAGCTCAGTGCATGCTAAAATTCGCTTTGCGTTTTCCGCTCATTCGCACCCTTTCTTGAGCATTCCTGATCCCCATCCCCTAACGGCCCTGACCGCGCTCTCGCCAGTCGATGGCCGCTACGAATCTAAAGTATCGGCTTTGCGGCCTTTTTTCAGTGAATTCGCACTGATACGCTACCGTTTGATCGTTGAAGTCCGTTGGCTTGAGGCGCTTGGCACCTGTAACGATATTCCCGAGGTCGCACCGCTTTCAGCCTCAGCTACAGCCTTTCTAGAGGCAGCTTTGGATAATTTCTCTGTGGAGGATGCCAAGCAGGTCAAGGAAATAGAGCGCACCACCAATCACGATGTGAAAGCGATCGAGTATTTCCTCAAACAAAGGATAGAGGGCGAAAAGGAACTTCAGGGAATCTCCGAATTTATCCATTTTGGCTGCACCTCAGAGGATATCAATAATCTGGCCTATGCCCTGATGCTTCTCGATGCCCGCGAAGCCGTCATCCTGCCCGCAATCGACCGCCTGATCAGTACCCTGTGTCAATTGGCTGTACCTCTCACCCAAGAACCCATGCTTGCGCGCACTCACGGGCAACCGGCGAGCCCCACGACCCTGGGCAAGGAACTGGCGAATGTAATCGCACGGCTGGAGCATGCACGCTCCCAGGTTGCCAAAACAGCGATCCGTGGAAAATTCAACGGTGCCGTTGGTAATTTCAACGCCCACCTTGCAGCCTATCCCGACCTCGACTGGGTAGCCATATCGTGTCGCTTCGTAGAGAAACTGGGTCTCGATTGGCAGTCGATGACCACACAGATCGAGCCTCACGATGACATCGCCGCACTATGCCACGCACTGATGCGCACTAACAGTATTCTGATCGACCTCGACCGGGACATCTGGGGCTATATTGCTCTTGGGTATTTCCGCCAGAGAGCAGTTGCCGGTGAAGTCGGCTCAAGTACCATGCCGCACAAAGTCAACCCGATAGATTTTGAGAACGCAGAGGGTAATGCGGGTATCGCTAACGCCCTGCTGGGGCACCTCGCAGACAAACTGCCGATCAGTCGATGGCAACGCGATCTGTCTGATTCGACGGCCCTGCGCAACCTGGGGCCGGCTTTTGCACACTGCCTGCTGGCGCTGGAATCAACACTCAAGGGTCTGGGCAAACTTGAGGTCGACAGCGGTCGGTTACAGGCTGATCTTGATACCTCCTGGGAAGTGCTGGCCGAAGCGATTCAGACCGTGATGCGCCGCTATCAGGTGCCCAAGCCTTACGAAAAGCTCAAAGCGCTTACCCGGGGGCGCCAGACAATGGATCCAACCACACTGCGAGACTTTATCGAGCAACTGCCGATCCCAAAGGAAGCACGTGAGCGTCTGGTACAGTTGACTCCCGCCACCTATACCGGCAACGCAGCTGAGGCTGCGGTTGCTTTCCTGCAACGGCTGTCGGGCGATCGCTGACTTTCCGGGCAAGCCTGCGTTAGCCGGGACCCGGCTGTCCAAATTGATGGCGCAGCAAGGTTTGTGCTCGCGGCGCGAGGCCGATCGACTGATCGCTTCGGGTCGCGTGCTGGTCGATGGCGCGGTGGTAAATCAACTGGGTATTCGGGTAAACCCTGATGCCGATATTCGCCTTAGCACTCAAGCCGCGCGCCATAGAGAAACCTTGGCGACCATCTTGCTGAATAAACCACCAGGGTACGTATCCAACCTGCCCGAGAAAGACTACCCCGAGGCCGTCTCTTTGATTCGACGTGAAAATCAACACAAAGGCAGGCCCGACCACGGCAATGATTCTTTGCCCGCAGCGTCAACGTTGAACGTCGCGGGACGGTTGGATATCGATTCCAGCGGCCTGCTCGTTTTGACACAAAATGGCAGCATAGCCAGGCGGCTGATATCTCCCGACAGTCGGGTTGAAAAGGAGTATCGGGTACGAGTTTCAGGCTCTTTGGATGACCACACCATCACCCAGCTTTGCCACGGCCTGTCGCTGGATGGCCGCGTACTGCGTCCCGCACGCGTCACACGACAGGGCGCCCACCAACTCATGTTTGTGCTGACCGAAGGACGCAAGCGACAGATTCGGCGCATGTGTGAACTCGTGGGACTTAAGGTCAATAACCTGACCCGAACCCGGATCGGTGGTGTCACCCTGGGCCGCCTGCCCCGTGGGCAATGGCGCTATCTTGAGTCCGGGGAACAGTTCTAATGCCCGATTGGTATTCACCGCTGCGCCGGATACTGTTCAATCTTGATCCTGAAACTGCTCACCGGATTGCACTCGTTGCCATCGGTACGCTGGGACGGTTGCATCCACTGAACCAGTATATGGCTGATGCCTGGCGTGGCACCCTGCCCGCACACCCGGTCGAAGCGATGGGTTTGCACTTCCCTAACCCTCTCGGTCTCGCCGCAGGCCTCGACAAAGATGCTACTGCCGTCGATGGACTGGCAAACCTGGGATTTGGCTTTCTTGAACTGGGTACCGTGACACCTTTACCTCAGTATGGAAACCCTCGACCGCGGATGTTCCGCCTAACCGGTGCGCAGGCACTGATCAACCGCTTGGGCTTTAACAGTGCCGGCCTGAACCGATTCCTGGCTAATCTGGACCGCCACTGCCAGCAGGTGAGGATCGGAATTAATATCGGCAAGAACGCGACCACCCCGAACGCTCAGGCTCAACGTGACTACATCACTGGCCTGCGCGCCGTTTACACAGTGGCAGACTACGTCACAGTCAATATTTCCTCGCCCAACACGCCGGGTTTGCGTGACTTGCAGGAGCGCCAGGCCCTGAATCAACTGCTCTTTTCACTTAAAGATGAACAGGCAAAACTTGCCGACTGCCATGGCCGCTACACCCCGATTGCGATCAAGATTGCGCCAGACCTTGACGAGGAGGCCATCGCGCAGATCGCTGACGCGTTGCTCGTACATGGTGTTGATGGCGTAGTCGCCACCAACACCACCACGACCCGGCCACTGGACCCGATCCGTTACCCCGAATCATCCCAAGCCGGTGGCCTGAGCGGTGCACCCTTGGCAGTACTTTCACAGCAGGTTATTGCAAAACTCAAGAGTTATATCGGTAACGACCTGCCGATCATTGGTGTTGGCGGTATCACTGACGCGGCCTCAGCCCAGGCGATGCTCTTAGCAGGCGCATCCCTCATCCAGGTGTACACCGGCCTGATCTACCAGGGTCCAAGGCTGATCCGGGAGATTCTTGAGACCCTAGAGCAATAAATATCAGCAAGGCTGGCTTTAGTCTTCGCTGCAGGTAAAGCACAGTGAACGATTGTTCGATGGCATCGGCAAGTCCAACGACAAATCAAATGCGCAGGACGCGGCAAGATCTCGTACCGTATCGAAATCACGCACACCGCTCAGCGGATCACGGACTTTGAGCCAGCGGTCAAACTCCTCGTTACTAGGCTCAAATGGCCGATCAGCGTAACGGTAGGGGCCGTACAGGTACAGAACCTGCCCCGGTGAGAGACAATCCCGCGCCGCCTTAAAGAGGTTCTGGACGCCCGCCCAAGCCACAATATGGACGATATTGATACAGACGATCGCATCGGAGCGCGGCAAGGACAATGATGCGCGCAGCAGATCAATCGCGACCGGCGCCAGGCACTTATCGTTGCCCGATTGATCGCACCACTGAGTTATCCCCGACAATCGGGGTGGCAAATCACTGGGTAACCACTGCAGATGAGGCAGCGCAGCGGAAAAAAATGCAGCATGCTGTCCAGTACCGCTACCGATCTCCAGCACTTGCCCCTGCTCAGGCAGAACCCGGTGCAAAACCGAAAGGATCGGATCTCGGTTTCGCTCGCATGCAGGTGCATAGGGCTTTGACCCAGACTCACTGTCGGTGTTCACGGGCACCTGTATAGCCTGCACGCTTTGCACCTTCGAAGCCCTGACACTCAGGCCAGAACACCAGCCAGAATATTACGCAAGGCAACCTGATAATGGTCAACCAGCATCAAGGCAAAGAGCATAGCCAGATACTGGATGGAAAAACTGAAAGTTTGACGAGACAAGTCATCACTGTAATTGCGGTAAAGTCGAACAACGTATATCAGGAAAGTGCCGCCCAATACCAACGCGCCGACAAGATACATCCATCCTGACATACCAGTGGCAAAGGGCAGCATACTTACAGCTAGCAGCAGCACGGTATAGAGTAGCATTTGCAACAAGGTGTGCTTCTCGCCGTGGGTGACCGGCAGCATCGGGATATTCGCAGCCGCATATTCTTCACGGCGGTACAGCGCAAGCGCCCAGAAATGCGGTGGCGTCCAACAGAAGATAATCAAAAACAGTAATAAAGCATCTGGCGCGAGATTTCCAGTCACAGCTGACCAGCCAAGCACCGGCGGCATAGCACCCGCCGCCCCACCGATCACGATATTCTGAGGCGTCGCGTGCTTCAACCAAATGGTGTAGACCACGGCATAACCGATCATGGAAGCGAAGGTCAGCACAGCCGTCAGGATGTTGATCTGTGTTACCAGCAACACCATCGACAGCACAGCCAGCGCACTGGCAAACATTAACGCACGGGAACCATTAACCGTGCCGCTGGGTAAAGGCCGCCGAGCCGTGCGGGCCATCACCCGATCCGCGCGACGATCCAGCAGGTGATTAAAGGCGGCACCAGAAGCCGCCGAGAGCCCAATACCCAAGGCACCAAAAATAAGGGTCGACAAAGGCACCATACCGTCAACCGATAGGAACATGCCAACGATCGCAGTAAATACAATCAGTGCGACCACCCGCGGCTTGGTCAACTCGTAATAAGCATACAGCCCCTGTGCCGGAGATACCGGCGCACGTGACTGGGGCGAAACCTGTGCCTTCATAACAGCAATGAATTATACGGGATCAAGAAATCCCCCTAACCAATATGTGATGCACGCAGCAAACGTCCGATATCCTTACTCAGATCTGAAGGATCCGCGTCTATGGGATAACTCATCATTAGATTACCCAGAGGGTCCACCAGGTAAATTCGCGACTCGCCTGTTAAAGGAGATCCTGAGTCAAGGAGAAACTGCGAAACCAGGCTGTCTTTCTCTTCAGCACTGACACCCAGAACCACGGCTTCAGGCAGATCAAGGCGCACCTGGCTTACTGCCGAGAGTTGCTCGGGCAATAGCGGAATGAGGAGTAAACGCAGACGTCGAGCATTCTTACCCTGGGCAATCCTGACGCGCTCAAGCGAGCCGATAACCTGTTGGCACTGGGCATCACAAGCACCGCTAATGAAATAGACATAAGTCCACTTGCCGAACAACGACTTCAACTCGACTGAGGCGCCATCGGGTGATGCCAAAACCACGCTGGACAGTGCCCGAGGTGGTTCGACCAGACCGCCCTTATTGCGAAAGCTATCCGGGGTCCACAGCCAGGGGGCAATCGCCGGCGCAAGAAAAACCGCCAGCAGCGCCAACAGCAGCCAACGTTGTCGCTTAGATTTTCCCTTGGGGATGGAATTTTCTTGCTGGTCCGTCACTGTCATACTTCCCTCGTGTTTTATACAATTTTTCGGCGTTCTCTACGCGCCAGCGCGACAAACACTCCGATAAACACCACCGCCATCACAAACCACTGAATCGCATACGCCTGGTGGCGGCTCACGCTTAGACTGGCAGGCGCAGGCCACTCGCGAACAAATCCACCGGGCTCATCAGGCCCAAGGCGTAACACATAAGGCTGGAGCGGATAGGGAGCTAAATTGGCCAGGCCGGCCAGATCCAGATTCTGTCGCAGGGGAGCATCAAACGGCGGCGCTTCGCGTTCAAGCGTAAACCCAGGCGTCGGAGCAGCCAGTTGCCCCCGGATTTCACGCATGCCATTTGGCGATTGAGGTCGAGGCAAGGTTTCTCGTGTTCCGGTTAAAGGTATCCACCCGCGGTCAACAAGTATATGCACGTTACTGTCGTTAATGCGAAATGGAGTCAGCACATGAAAACCGGGCTGACCCTTGTGTGCGCGGTTATCCAGAAGAAACTGTCCAGCGCTGTCGAATTCACCTCTGGCATGGGCTGGAAAATAAGCGCGGTCCGGGTCCAATGGCTGGGCCGTAACCCGAATCGACAATTCCCGTGAGTGTGCCGTGAACTCACTGAGCAGATGTTTTTTCTGAACCGCCCGGTCAAGCTGCCATACCCCCAGGCCCACCAATATTGCAACCGCAGCCATCGCCACAATCAACGGTGCTGGGCGTAATACCTTTCGTGATTCCATCTCTCAATGCACCGCTTCGATCAGCGGCTCTGGTACCATTGGTCGTGATTGCGCTGGAATCTTATTCTCATGGTTGCAAAAATCATCATTCTCATACTGTTGTTCGCAATAATTGCAAGCCTCGGCCTGGCTATGGTATCTATGATGCGTGATAAGGGGCGCGGCACCGGCATGGTCAAGGCTCTCACTTACCGCGTTGCCATCTGGACGATCCTGCTTCTACTGATCGTCGCCGGCCTTTACACTGGTATTATTACCCCGGGTAATTCGCTGCGCGTCGCCGCTACCCGGTCGGTTAACTGATAGCCTCAGGTCAGCAAACCAGAAACGAAAGGCACTGTCAGACCTAGCCCGACAGTGCCCTGAATTTTCTACTTGTATCGGCTACAAGATGTAGACAAATATAAAAAGCCCCACCCAGACAGTATCGACAAAGTGCCAGTACCAGGCGGCACCCTCAAAGCCAAAATGCTCGTCGGGCTTGAAATGCCCACGCAGGCAGCGTACTAGAATCACGGTTAAGGTGATCGCACCAATAGTAACGTGAAGGCCATGGAACCCAGTGAGCATGAAAAAGGTCGCACCATAGACTCCCGAACCCAATGTTAAGCCGAGGTGGTTGTAAGCCTCCATATACTCGCCGGCCTGAAAATACAGAAAGGCAAATCCCAGAACCACACTGACGAACAGCCAGAAGCTTAACTTGGCTCGCTGGTTTTTCTTTAACGCCCAGTGAGCAATGGTCACTGTGACACTGGAAGCCAATAACAATATCGTATTGAGAAGCGGCACGCCGAAAGCGCCGATGCTGGAGAACTGCCCGGGGGCCACCTCGTGAGCGTCAGGGCCGATGTACGCTGCCCCCTGCGGCCCGGCGGTAGGCCAGGCAGCCTCAAAGCCGGGCCAAAGCATTTCCTCACCGGCAAGCCACGGCACCGAGAGGACCCGGGTATAGAACAGCGCCCCAAAAAAGGCCGCAAAAAACATCACCTCGGAAAAAATAAACCAGCCCATACCCATACGGAACGAAGTATCGACCTGCGCATCGTAGCGCCCAGCCTCGCTCTCAGTGGCAACCTGGCTGAACCAGGCATACAGCATCAGCACGATAATGATCGCGCCAGCCGCCATCAGCCAGGGGCCGGGGGCGAGATGGTGTATCTGCAATGTGAAACCCAGCGCCAGCAGAAACAGGCCCATTGACGTGATTATCGGCCATTTGGTTGGGTCCGGCAGGTAGTAGCCTCCGTGTGCTGCACTCATGTTGTATCCTCGCTCTGAATGGGTTGGATTCTAGGATCAGGAACTGGTCAGTTTTACATCCGGCGCGGGGTAAACCGCGTAGGACAGGGTAATAGTCTTAACTTCGTCGGGCAGCGCCGGGTCAACCACGAATGTCACCGGCATCATCCGGCTTTCGCGTGCCTGCAGTTCCTGGCGGGTAAAACAAAAGCATTCGGTTTTGCGAAAATGACGGGCGGCCCGCGCCGGGGAGATACTCGGGATCGCCTGCCCCGCTGTCAGACTGTCAGTCAGACTGTGGGCTGAGTAACGGACCGTTACCGGCTCACCGGGATGAACCCGCAGGCGCACTGTCTCGGGCCGGTCGACCTGCCATGGAATCCCACTGACATTGACCGCGAACTCCACCGTGACCACGCGAGACTTGTCGACTTCAAGTGGCGCGGCGCTCGCCTCAGACAAAGTTGCGCTTTTGCCATTCAGCCCCGTGATCTCGCAAAAGATGTTGTACAGTGGCACCAGCGCGTAGCCAAAGCCGAACATCCCAATCACCCACAGCGATAGCCAGCCGGCAAGGCGACGGTTACGGGTCTGGCGAGAGGATTGCTTCATTGCGTCAGGGTCTCACAGCAGGTACTTGACGATACTCCAGATGAAAACCGCGGCGGCGAATACCGCCAGTATCGCCACAGTCTTCCTGATCCCGGTTTCTTGCGCATCGCTGGCTGCCATCGTACTGTTCAATCAGCGAACCTGCGGTGGTGTTGCAAAAGTATGGTACGGCGGCGGTGACGGTACGGTCCATTCGAGACCCTCGGGGTTTTCCCAGACCTCTGAGCTGGCTTCCTTGCCACCGCGGATGGCCTTGACCACTACCACCAGCAGAATCAACTGGGCGAAGCCCATGATGAATGCACCGATAGTTGAAACCTGGTTGAAATCCGCAAACTGCAGGGCATAGTCCGGGATGCGTCGGGGCATGCCGGCGAGCCCGAGGAAATGCTGCGGGAAAAAGGTGATATTAAAGCCGATCACGGTCAGCCAGAAATGCCATTTACCCAGGGTCTCGTCATACATGTGCCCAGTCCATTTGGGCAGCCAGTAGTACACACCAGCAAGCATGCCCAGTACGGAACCGGCAAAGATCGTGTAGTGGAAATGCGCAACGATGTAGTAGGTGTCGTGGTACTGGAAATCAGCCGGGGTGATGGACATCGTCAGCCCGGTGAGGCCACCGACGGTGAACAAAGCCACGCAGGCAATCGCATAGAGCATCGGTGTCTCAAAGGTCATGCTGCCCCGCCACATGGTCGCCAGCCAGTTGAAGATTTTCACCCCGGTGGGAATGGCGATCAACATGGTCGCGTACATAAAGAACAGCTCTCCTGAGAGCGGCATGCCCACGGTGTACATATGATGTGCCCAAACAATGAATGACAAAAAGGCAATAGCGACCGAAGCAAAGACCATCGAGGTATAACCGAACAAGGGCTTGCGGGAAAAGGTCGGAATCACCTGAGAGATAATGCCAAACGCAGGCAGGATCAGGATATACACCTCGGGGTGACCGAAGAACCAGAAGATATGCTGAAACAGAACCGGGTCACCGCCACCGGCCGGGTCGAAAAACGCGGTGCCGAAGTGGCGATCAGTCAGCAACATGGTGACAGCACCGGCAAACACCGGAATAGCCGCCAGCAACAAGAAAGCAGTAATCAGCCAGGTCCACACGAACAGCGGCATTTTCATCAGCGTCATCCCCGGCGCTCGCATGTTGAGGATGGTGGCAATGATGTTGATCGAGCCCAGGATTGAGGACATCCCGAGAAGGTGCACCGTGAAAATAGTAAAATCCACACCCATGCCACCCTGGCTCGACAGCGGCGGATACAGTGTCCAGCCCGCGGCCGGCCCACCACCGGGAACAAACAGCGAAATGATGAGCAAAAGAGCAGCTGGTGGCAGCAACCAGAAACTCCAGTTGTTCAGCCGCGGCAACGCCATATCCGGCGCCCCGATCATCATCGGAATCATCCAGTTGGCAAAGCCAACAAAACCGGGCATCACCGCACCAAATACCATGACCAACGCATGTACCGTAGTCATCTGGTTGAAAAAGTGCGGATCTACTACCTGCAGGCCGGGCTGAAACAACTCGGTGCGGATGATCAGGGACATCGCCCCACCGACCAGGAACATGATGAAGGCAAACCACAGGTACAGCGTGCCGATGTCCTTATGGTTGGTGGTAAAGAGCCAGCGGCTAATGCCCTTGGGCACCTCGTCGTGGTGATGGTCAGCGACTGTGCTAGTCATACGTATGCTCCTGGTTTACAAGAAAATTCTGAAAAAACTGGGTCGGTCAATGGCCGGGTCAGGGGATCAGCCCTGATTGCGCCGGCCTTCAAGCCAGGCCTGATACTGGGCATCGTCTACGACTTCGACCACGATCGGCATATAGCCGTGATCCTTGCCGCACAATTCTGCACATTGTCCGCGAAAAATGCCTGTCTCGTCAGCCCGTACCCACATCTCGTTAATGAAGCCGGGAATGGCGTCTTTCTTACCGCCCAGTTGTGGCACCCACCAGGCGTGAATCACATCCTTGGCGGTAAGCAGGAAACGCACTTTCTTGCCCAAGGGCAATACCAGATGGTTGTTCACTTCCAGCAGGTAGTTTTCGCCTTTGGTCTCGCTGCCGGTGATCTGGCTTTGAGGGGTTGCCAGCATACTGTAGAAAGATACGTTCTCTTCCATGTAATCGTAGTGCCAGCCCCATTGAAAACCGGTGACCTTAACCACCATGTCCGACTCGGTGGTGTCCTCCATCAGTAGCAGCGCCTTGGTCGAGGGCACTGCCATACCGATCAGGATCAGCGTTGGAATTACTGTCCAGAGTACTTCTGCCTTGGTCGAGTGGGTGAACTTGGCTGGCTGCGCGCCCTTGCTCTTGCGAAAACGAATGATGGAGTAGAACATAACCGCGAACACGATCAGGGCGATCACGGTGATGATGGCCATGATCATCATGTGCAGGTCGTACTGAACACGCGCGATCTCAGTGATCGGACGCTGCAGGTTTACCTTCCATTCGGCCTGCACGTTGGCTGGAAATATCCACAACCCGGCAATACCGGTAACGCTGAGCACTTTGCCCGTTAGCTGCATTAATCGACTCACGATCATTTTCATCTCCAAAAACGAGTTAGTTTTGAATTTTGTATCTGTTTGGTATGGCGATCAGGCCGCCGAGTGCGGCCAGCGGTAATTCAAACTGACCCTCGGTTCGAATTCGGTCGTGCTCTGTAAGTTCTGCACCTATCTCAATAAACCGTCCATGTGGTCCTGGCCACAATTGACTCGGGTACCAGCGGTGGCGACTGCTCAGTCTGACCTGGGCCCAGTGTCGATATAAACGTCGGTATTTTTGGCCGGCTTCGATTCTTTTTGTCACCATCAAGCGCTCACCCTGCGCCACCCGCCAATCAAGAACCCGGGTGCAGCGCTGGGCTACATAAAACGCGCTACCCAGAACCACTAATTCGAGGCCGCCGAAAGGCGGTGCGGGCCACGCACCCGCCGTCACTATGCCAACCGCTGTCACCAAACCAACGGCGCAACACAAACCGACCACGCGGTAAGCGGCTACCAGTGTCAGCGAGTAATTAAGCCTAACTAACAAGCGAAAATCGCGCCCATCCGATGTGGCATCCAAAAGAGTCATTCACTGCGGCCAGAAACTCGCCGGTGCACAACGTCTTTTTGCCCTTCGGCTGACCTAGGTCAAGAAAAACGAGCGCGAACACTAGCATGGTTGATCTAGGTCAAGGAAAACTGGCGCGAACACTAGCACAGGACCGGCCAAACCATCAAGCCTGACCCCCTTATTGACTCCTCAATAATAGAATTTCCTCGCGCTGGCAAGCCGTCGGTTCCCAGGGTCTGGGACGACGGAAGCGCCGCCCTGACCCGGGATTGGCTTCAGGACGACTGGGGTATGGGCACGTGAATACCGGAGCCATTGCCGCTCGAACCTGACTTGGCCCAGGCCATGGCGTAAACCAGTTCGAAAGTCGCGCGTACCCTGCCCCCATCAGTCTGTCGAAACGGATAGGCGCCTTTAAAGGCCTGCCAGCGATGCTTACCGGTCAGCGTGCGCCGCCGGGTCGCTAGAGCGTTGGTACCACCCAGAGCGCGCAAATCCCTGACCAGCCCTTGGATATCTGCAAAGGTCAGGCCCAGCATCTGCACATCCATCACCGGCTCCACAAAGCCATGGCGTATCAGAGCATCTCCAAGATCATGCATGTCAGTGAAATCATGCACGTGAGCAAAGGTATCGACATGATTCCAGGCGGCGTGCGCCTCGCACAGGGTATCCGGCCCCAAAGTGGCGAACACCAACGCGCCACCCGGGCGCAATACCCGGGCAACCTCACCCAGCACTTTGTCGACATCACACCAGGGCAATAACAGGTTGGATATAACCAGATCAAAAACCCCACCCTGGTACGGCAAGTGGCCGGCATCACCCACTGCTGCCAAAAAGGATCGGCCAGCAGGATCCTTAAATAACGGTGCACCACAGGCATCAAGGCCCACAACCACGGCATCTGGATAGCATTGGCTCAGCAGATCGGCTTCGACCCCTGCCCCGCACCCAAGATCAAGAATGATCCTGGGGGTTAATGTCAGCAGCGATAGTCGTTCAAGCAATTCTTTGCCGCTATGCCGAGCCAGCACGTTATCGGCCGGATCAAGATCGGCAGCGCGCTGTGTTGCCTGCTGCACAGCGCTTTCTTGCAGATACGACAAATCGTTTTTCAAAGGCAGTGCACCTGACCGGGCTCAAGAGCCAATCTTTGGATGTTAACGCGCTGGCTGTGAAAAATGACACAGCCAGCGCCGTAATTCAGAAGCACCATTGGAATCATGCCCGATCCAACTGCGACCCGAAACCACCCGGCCTGGCGATCGGGCCTCAAGTCAGTGCGGGCTACGGCCCTGGCACTGCTGGAATGGGTTGCGCCACCGTGCTGCCTTTTGTGTCGTTTAGAAGTCGAATACCGCCACGGCCTTTGCCAGGGCTGCTGGGCCAAGCTACCCGTTAACGAGATTCATTGCGAGCGCTGCGCTTTACCCATGGCGCATGAAAGCCTTTGCGGGCATTGCCAGCGTTGTCCACCCGTCTTTGACAGCGTTATTGCGCCGCTGTGCTACCAGGATCCGATAGATCAGATGTTGTGTGCTCTGAAATATCACCAACAACTGTCTTTTGCCCGGACCGCGGCAGGGTTGATCACCGACACGGTTCGAGAATCTGGCGAGCCAATGCCTGACCTACTGATCGGTGTACCGATGACC